>CAYIII010000005.1:0-21441 GCA_964363475.1 uncultured Candidatus Saccharibacteria bacterium | reverse complement strand
CATATTTTTCTTGCATCTTTTTTTTATCTGCGCATCCATAATGTTTTAATCTATATGGCGAGACATAAAAAGGCCCATTAATGCTCCTAATATCTCCATTATGCATTTTTCTGGAAGAAAAATGAGTATCTGGCGCGTTTCTCCACATGCTTCTTTGCGGACCTACTGTATAGGCAAAAAGCGGTCCGTCTATTCTAAAATATTCCTTATTTAGCCAAAAATGACAAAGTTTAAATAATATTTTGTTATATCTAGACTTCATATAACTATCTATTACAGCTCGAGTAAAATGTTTCTCAAAAACTTCATCGCCATCAATCCATATAATCCAATCGGGGGTTCTTTTTTTCGCCTCTTCTAATAATAAACATTTATCCCTTCCTTCGTGATATCCTTCAGTATGAAGAATTTTAACAACCTTGTTAAACTCGCTAATAACCTCCAAGGTTCCGTCCGTAGAACCATTGTCTAATACTATTATTTCGTCAGCTAGCTCTGATAGTTTAGATAAGCACTCTCTTATCCAAAGAATTTCGTCTTTTACCCTTAAAATAGCTACGAGCTTCATTTTTTCTTATTGAGACTTTTAAATTTTATTTCTGACATTGTCCAATCTTCCAAAGTATTTATATCAACTTCATACACTGGATCAGTTGCATAAAGCTCAATTTTTTCTCCATAAAGGCGGGATGGATTATCGTAAAGATTTTTTGGTTTTAAAAGATAAATTAATTCATTTCTGGCATAACAAGGATGAGGAAAATCCTGCCGGCGATTGTGAATATTTTTTAAAGAAACTCCCCCAAAAAGAGATACTGTCCCATTTTTTTCCCTAACCAATGTCCAGAAGGGGGTATGATTGGCGGGAGTTTCGTTAACAGATACCACTGAATCACAATCGGTTTTTTTCATAATTTTTATCGCTTCATTAATATGAAAAAATTTCCGCAATGGATTTGTGGCAAAAAGCAACGCTAAAGCATCGGCTTTGTATTTTCTGTTTTTAATAAGCCATTCATAAGCGTGCTTCATCACCGGCTCAATGCCCGCCGTTTCAGTGGCAAATTCCATTGGCCTTACAAAGGGGACCTCCGCCCCGTAATGTTTGGCGATTCTAGCGATATCAGGACTGTCAGTGGAAACAATAATATGATTTACTTTCTTACTTTTTTTAGCCTCCAAAATAGTCCAGGCAATTAACGGCTTTCCGCAAAATTTTTTAATATTTTTTTCCGGAATACTTTTAGACCCGCCCCTTGCCGGTATCACAGCCACAACTTTCATTATCAATAGGATACAAAAAATAAAAGATAAAATAAAGCTCCGATTTTAATCGGAGCTACATATCAAGTATGCCAAAAATATTTTCACTATCTATATATTCTCTTACCCTTAAAAAAACATCCATAGGCATATCGCCAAAATTGAGCGGTGTTCCATTTTTATCATGAAGAATTTTAGTCGCGTCATCTAATTCCAAAACATATTGATGGAAATTTTCATCACAGATGGGTTCTCGTGTTTCTGAATCGAATGTTACTCCAAAAACATCCCGAAGCAACTGTAAAACTTTTGGATGATGAGTCATTTCTGTGCCTGGATACCATGTTGCAGTAAACATTCCCTTGTTGACAGAATCTAACGACTTTCCACAGCTAGCATAAAAATCTTCCTGCCATTTAATAAAAGCTACGCTTATTTTTAAGTCATCTAACGTTTCCGTGGGATAAGCCATAATCCAGGTACAATTAGCATGAATGCCAGCATATTCACAATTTTTAATGCCCTCAATCATAGTTCTCGGAAATTGCCATGTTTCCCCATTAACCCTGACATTAGTCATTCCATTCTTAAGAATAAATCCGCCCTTTTGCATTGCCGTTAAAGTTCTCGGACTGGCGCTTTCAGCGCCAAAACCAATATAAACACAACCTGCTTTTGCCATTAAATCAATTCTTTTGGGGTCTTCAAAGATATATTGTGTCTTGTCTTTTGAGCTTGGCCTTAATCCCGCTGATTCATCTAATCTTGTATGAGTTCCCCATCTCATTTGCAACGGTTTCAAAATAGGAACCATTTTGACGATTCTTTCATAACTTACTCCAAAATTATCATCAGGCATTCCAATAAAATCCACACCATACTTGTCCATATGCAACATGAATTCATCGCCAATATTTTGAGCCGTCCTCATGCCATAATTTCTTTCACCCTGCGATCCCCTATAACAAAAGGCGCAGGCGTAAGGACAACCGCGGCTGGAAACAAAAGTGGTGCTTCTTTTCATAGTAAAGGAAGTAGCGGAACTGTTGTTGGCCTCTGTTCCCCACACGGCATTACCAAGGTAATAATCTAAAAGCTTATTGCCATAAGCATCTTCTTTAAGCAAATCTAAATCCGCAAATGGAATTGCGTCTAAATCAGATGGCCTACTACCTTCATAAAGGAAGCGATGTCTGCTATTAATTTCACCAATATAATAGGGCGCTAATTTGCCGGAATTGAGCGCTTGTTGAAGTCCCATCTTTTTTATCAAAGATGCGTCGTAAACAATTTTTACTATTACATCATCTCCTTCTGAATGAGCCACGCCATCAAGCTCCGGAATATAATTAAATAATCCGGTTTTTAATTCAGTTGCCAATCCATTACCCGAAACAAGAAAAACGCTCGGTAATAATTCTCTAATTATTTGGGCGACTGTTTCCTGCCATCTCAAAGTAGTAATCATTCCGGAGAACGCCACTAAGTCCGGCTCTCCATGTTTTAAAAAATGACTTTCTAATAAGTAGGAAACTGCGTCATCAAGCAAGTGTCGTCCGTTAGCCAATCCCCTTGCAAAAGCGAGTTCGTCTTTAATACGATAAGCATTCAAATCAACAATAGTAGCATTAACACCATAATTATCCCTTAAGTTCGTTGCTAAAAGCAGTGGACCTTGCGGAGTAGTATTTGGGACTGCAGATTCACGCAACGGCATATTAACAAAAACAACATTGACTCCTTCTAAATCAGATCTTTTAATATCCTTAATTATTTCAGCGGGATGAATTAAGCATTTAAATCCTGTAATAGGAATAAGAACAGACATGATTTTCTCTCCTTGAAAATTGATAAAGTTCTTCAGTTAACTTATCATAGAGGGCAGATTATTGACAATTTTGGAGACGATTGGAGGCGATATGACTGAAAGATTTTCCCTTAAAGGAAAAAATGCTGTTTTGACCGGCGCGGCGGGTTTTTTTGGAAGATATTTCGCAAGAGCCCTTTTAGAAGAAGGAGCAGGAATTTTATTAATAGACCACAAAGGCGAGAAACTACATGAACTAGAAGAAGAATTAAGAAAGGATTTTCCAAGAACAATGATTTCTCATTATACACTTGATCACTACGATCACGATCGTGCATGGGAAATAATTACGCCATTTTATTCTAATTATAACTTCCATGTTTTAATTAACAACGCTTTTGATTTTAGTGAACGCACGGGATTTAACGATAAAACGCTCGGTTGTTTGGAAAAATCAACCTATGAGCAGTTCCGTTCTTGTATGGAGTCCGGTGTCTACTGGGCATGGCAAATGACGCAGATATTTGGTTTTAAGATGAAGCGAATGGGCGCTGGTTCAATCATTAATATTTGTTCAATGTATGGACTGGTAGTGCCGGACCCAAAACTTTATGACGAAACAAGCGTTTTTAATCCTCCGGGGTATAGCGTTGCAAAGGCCGCTCTACTACACTTCACTAAAAGAAGCGCCGTTGACTTAGGCCCGGAAGTTAGAGTGAACGCGATATCTCCAGGCGCAATTCCTAATTTAGAATCAAAGACCAATAATCCTCCGAACAAAATTGTTTTGAGCAGATTAAAGGAAAAAATCATATTGCAAAGAATGGGACACCCGACTGATTTAGTTGGGGCCTTAATCTTTTTGGCGTCTGACGCCTCGTCTTATATGACCGGCCAAAACATTGTTGTTGATGGCGGATTTACGATTACATAAGGGCATAAGAGCCCTTATTTTATTGACTTAAAAATTTATAAAATATAACTTTTAAGAAGAACCTTGATAACGAGGTGTAATATGTGCACGGTAAAGATTGGAAATAAAACAGTTGGTGACGGTCATCCTTGTTTTGTAGTCGCCGAAATCGGCATCAATCATAACGGCAGTTTGGAAATTGCTAAAAGGTTGATTGAAGCCGCTGTAGAGGCTGGTTGTGATGCGGTCAAATTTCAAAAGAGAACTGTTCAGCGAGTTTATACTTCCGAGCAATTATCTCAACCGAGAAAGGTTGATATAAGCATTATTGAAAACGCCATGAAAAGAATGGACATTGAAGACGTTAGATATTGGGTTTTTCCTGAAGAAAATTATAACAGATTAAAAAATGATCCAACTATTACTACTAATGGCGATCTAAAATTTGCTTTAGAATTCGGCATGAAAGAGTTTGATATAATTGATATTTATTGCAGAGAAATGGATATTATGTGGTTCGCTTCTTCCTGGGATGGTTTGAGCGCTCATTTTGTTAATGGATTTAATGTGCCCTGTCACAAAATCGCCTCGGCTTGTCTAACTCATGCAAATTTATTGCAAAGAGTTCGTTCAAATGGAAAACCAGTTATTCTGTCTACTGGCGGCAGTACCATTGAACAAATTGAAAGGGCTGTGCAACTTCTTGGGAAAGAAGATTTAATTATTTTACATTGCGTAGCTAATTATCCCTGCAAAGATCGAGAAATTAATTTGTCTATTATTGAAACCTTACAACGCAAATTTGCCGGCATTCCTATTGGTTATAGCGGACATGAAATTGACATAATGCCATCGATAATGGCAGTGACATTGGGCGCTTGTATGATTGAACGGCACATTACCTTAAATCGAAAAATGCCCGGAACTGATCATCAAGCCAGCTTAGAGCCCCAAGAATTGGAAGATATGGTGTCGTATATTAGGCAATCAGAACTTGTTCGCGGCGATGGGATAAAACGTGTTTATGATTCGGAACTTCAGGTAATGAAAAAATTAAGAAGAAAACAGGACTTTTAGGCGACTTAACAGTCGCCTCTTTTTTATATATAATACAAATCAATGCAGATTCTATATTGGCCAGTTAATGAAAAATTAAAAAACGAGGCAGAAGAAAATTACAGAACAAAATTTGCGCTTGGTCTTAAAAATACCGGACATATAAATATAATTAGAAAACTTACTTTTGATGGCGCCGCTCCTAATATTAGTGTTACTGACATAGAGAATTTATTCGTTTTTTTAGAAAAAAAGTTTATTAAAAAACCTCTACAAGGAATAGGGTTGGAAATAGGCTCTGGTCCGGCGGTGTTTAGCGCTATTTTAGCTAAACAAGAAAAAATTAAAAAAATGTACGCAGTAGAAATATGTCAAAACATAGTTGAATTACTAATGCCGAAAACGGTAGAACAAATTGCTGGTGATAATAGCAATAAAGTTGTGGGTTGTGTTGGTGATTTTAATAATTTGGGCTTACCAGACAAGAGCGTTGATTTTATTTTTGATTTTTTTTCTTTGCATCACTCCTCTGACCCGTTTATAACTTTAAAAGAATGTTATAGGGTTCTAAAAAATGATGGATTTATTTTGGCTTTAGACAAAGCTCGACCGGACGACTTGACTCAAGACGATATAAATAAAATGCTTGATAAGGAATACGACGATAATTATAAAAAACAGTTCGGAATACCTTTTAACCAAAAATTAACCAGACGAATGAATGGAGAAAACGAATATCGTCTTAAAGACTGGGTTGATTTTTTTGAACAATGCGGATTTAAAAGATTTAAACATTTTCATTTAGCTCAATGCGCTGGTGATTTTTCTTTAAAGTTAATTAAAAATATATTATCTTTACTGCCACCGCATTATCAGGCACATTTATCAGCAGTATTGCCAAAACAAAAAAACCTATTTAATATATCTTATAAAAATAGGATCTTTGCTCCAATTATCAATAATTTTAGAAAAGAAATGTCATTGATGATTGTTTACAAATAATATGAATAGTCAATATAAAATTAAACCATTAGACGGATCCCCTTTGATGAGTGACAATTGTTGGAATGCCATTATTACCGCTATTAAAGAACGCTCTGCCAAAGGAAAGGAGGTTATATGTCTAGAGTGGGGTAGCGGAAACAGTACTATTAATTTAATAAGAACCGCCTTAGACGCAAAAATGAATTTTAAAATAATATCAGTTGATCATGAAACTGCTTTTTTTCCTTGGCTTGCAAAATCTGTTTTTAACGAATTTTGTAAAAAGAAAGATGAAAAACCAATTTTAGCGTGGCATTTATTACGAGGACCTATAATTTCTTTTTCAAAAATCGGTGAAGTCCTCCTTGAAAGAAACGTTCTTAAGTCCTCTTCTTTATATTGGCAAATTATTTTAGGAAATAAACGCTTGCAGTACGTGGAAAAATACCAGCCAAATTTTAATTTTTATCTCGTTAAAATAACAAAACAGTTAATAAAATTGATAATGATCGAATTTGATTATTGGTTTTGGGTTACAAAAGGTGTAATTTACAATTTCTTTTTTAAAAAAAGTTCTAACAGCAATTATGTATTAAGCGAACCAATAATAATAAGGGATTTTTTTGATTATTTTACAAAAAATCACAACCCTGGTTGCCTAAAGATTAAACAAGATAATGTCACAGTTGAGCTTTGGCACTTACCAATGCTTCAAAGTTTTTGGCGATATGGCTTGCTTTTTGATGGGCCAATTACTCAACTACCCGATTATGTAAATATTCCCATTAAGGAAAATTTTGATATTATTTTTATTGATGGTAGAGCGAGAGTCTCTTGTATAAAAAGAGTGAGTAGGGATAAACTATTAAAAAATGGGGGATGGCTATTTGTGCACGACGCCTTCCGTTCTGAAATGGGTGAAGCGTTTCAAATGTTTAATCAAACATATCAATTTATAAATGGTTCTAACAGAACGCTCAATGGCCAAAGGCGTTGCGACGATGGATTTGGGTTTCCGTTTATAAAAACGGGAAATAGTTTAACTGATTTTAATCAAGAAATAGTACAAGAATTATTTGTTTATCAAAATAATTATAAGGATCAGAATGATTAATGCATTATTAGTTAATAAGATTGTAGCCCCACCGGGCCGATTTGCCGGCGGATTTCTCTTGAATTTATTAGGTTATCATATTGCACGCATATTGATTTTTAATCTTTCTTTTGTTTTTAGGAGGAAGGTGGTTGTGAAAGATGAGAATATTGGAAGCATACTAGAAAAAATAGAAAAAGACGGTTTGGCGGTAATTGAGAATTTTTTTTCAGAGGATGTTTTTTTGCAAATTAAAAACGAATATGATCAATTAAATATTGACGTGGTCAATCATAGGATGCCTCACATTAAAAGAAGCACTATTAACTGCAATAAAAAAAATCAACCAGCGCCTATAATTGAAAAATGTCTTACAAATAATCATCTTATTAATGAGATAGTCTCCATTGCTTCACGCAGAAAAATGTGGATAACCCCAAAAATTCAGGCAGAAAAAAGTTTTTTTGATAAAGAGGACCTAGGAAAGCCGACAACTGATCAGGAATCAAATAATTTACACTTTGATGTAAGTTATCCTACATTCAAATGTTTCTTATATATGACAGATACTGACGAAAAAAATGCGGCATTTGCTTATATTAAAAAATCCCACAAAATGACACTAGCCAGATTGTGGATGGAATATAAAATGAGCGTTGTCTTTTGGATAAAAAATAGACGCAATGTCACGCCAGAAGTAAGTAAAGCTTTTATAGAGAAACAAGGCATGAAAATTACTCCCATAATAGGAAAAAGTAACACCTTAATAATTGTTAACACCATGGGATTTCATCGCAGGGGAGATTATCTAACAACAACGCCAAGACAAGTAATTATAATGAATTATAGAGATTTAGATTCTTTAAGATTCTGGTGGAAAAAACTATCTCAAAAAAAATAATTAACTTTGATGGAAAGATGTTTATCTTGTTTGTCTAATAATACAAGGCATTATTTTCATTCCGAAAAAATATTAGAATGCTCTAATTGTGGCCTAGTTTTTTTATCTTCTAAATTAGTAATTAATAATCTTGATCAATACTATAAAAATAACTCGGTATGGCACGATAGAATAGGCAGAGGAGACCATTTATTTATTATTACTAAAAAGAAAGCTTCTTCGCTCTAGTTCCCAAAGAACAATATTTAATATTGTTCCCAAAAAACGACTAATAATAGAAGCTAATATCATTCCCATTATTCCCCCAATCATACCCATCGTAATAAATAAAATAATTCTTATTAAACTACTAATTATTTGGGAAGCATAAATGCTTTTAATGAATTTTTTTACTAAAAAAATACTGCCCACAAAGCTATTAGCGAGGGCAAATATTAGGTCAATAGATAATATTTGAGAATAGAGAATCATATCGGAATATTTTTTAAAGAAAATAAAAAATAAAAATGGCGCAATCATTATGTATAAACTACTTATCACGCCGCCTATAAAAACCGACTGAAAAAATCTTTTATAAAAAGATTGGGAAATCTCGGAAATAGATTGTGACGATATTTTTGGCATTAAAAGTCCTGATGTGGATTTTAATAAAGAATATATATAACCAGGAAAAAATTGGGCTATTGCATAATTAGCTAAAATCGCAGGTCCCCAAAATTGAAACAATACTATTTTATCTAAGTTTTGAGCTAAAATACCAAATAATTCTAAGAATGTCAGTTTGTTTCCGTAACTAATTGCGTTATTTTCGTACTTATTTGTTGGTCGAAAATGTTTTATTGTTTTCCAAAAAAATAAAAAATTGACAATCAAGTAAATCAAGGCCTGTACCAATACAAGTGAAATTATATTTTTAATTGTCAGTAAAGTAAAAATTATTCCTAAAGTTAAAATTACCTGAGTAATTAATGAGGATAAAGTAAATAAACGAAATTCTTTTTTACCTTGAAGGTAAGATTGGTAAGTTCCGAAAGCAGAATTAATTGGTTGAAAAACTCCTAAAATAATTAAAGATATGACTACTATATAATTTTGATGATATAAAAAATAAAGGGAGGTAACGAAAGCCGCCGCCGTAAACAACGATCCCCATCTTAAACGAAAATAAACAACTTTCTTAAGCGCGCCCTCTTCTCCTGACGCTACGGCCTGAACTACAGCCGAATTCATCCCATTAAAAAGGAATATTTGTAAAATTCCCGTAATGGAAAAAATAAATCTATAAATTCCATAATCATCTTGAGAAAGAAAATTAATTAAAATTAACCCCAACGCAAAAGAAATAAGTGTGGAAATAGAATTTTCCATGCTCACCCAAAAGCCACCCTTGATAAAATACATTAAGTCAATTTGTAAATATCTTTGTAATTTATTTTTTAAGAAGAGCAATACTTCCATATCCAAAGTTTCTTATAATTGGCTTGGACTTAAATTTTTCTAAATATTTAATTATTGGCAATAAAAAATTAAAATAAGGCAGGCAAATGCTGGAGGCCTCAAAATGGATGATATTAAACCCTCCTCTCTTTAAATCTTTACGCATAACCCACGGATATCTCCAAATGTGAGGCAAGTTCTTATCTCCACCATATCCCTCATCAACACCGCTACCGCCCAAGTTCAAAATTACCTGTCCTAACCCCACAAACCAAGCCGATAGAGACCAGCGAGAAATAGTCCAAAAAGAATCTCCACCTAAAATAACCCAAGCGCAAGGGTTCAAGCAGGTTGGAAGGGCTATAATGGCGTAATTTCTGGTTATTCTGCGAACTTCTTGAAGTCCTTTATCAAAACTGGGCAAATGCTCTAAAACATGAGAACTAACAACATATTCAAAAGAATTATCATCAAATGGTAGGTTTTCAGAATCAGCCGTTAAAAATTTTATTTTATTTTCAACTCCATCAATAACTGCGCGTTCTTTGGCATATTCAATATTTGGTTCAGAAATATCGCAAGCGACTACATTGAATCCTCGTTTAGCCATTAATATCGCTAAAGTGCCGTCACCGCAACCATTATCTAAAATACTACTATTTTTATCTTGAAGGTCTATTAAATTAATAATGGACTCATATTCCGTAGTATGGGCGTGATGCCGAAGCGGATATTTATCCGACACTCTATTCTCTCTAATATTTTCTTTTTTATTTTTATATGCCAACTTGATAACCTCAGCGTCGGAAAAGGCATTGATATTTTTATCTTGTTCTAAAACAATGTTTTTATTTTCAAAAATAGACATAAGTATAAAAAAATATAAAATACCAAATAATATAACGGTAACGCTATTATAAAAACCGGTTTCTATTAAATAACTGCGCAGAGATATCATGTGGTTATTTTGAAAAACAGCCCACATAATAATCAACAATCCTCCTAAAAATATGAAAATTTTCTGAAAATGATCTTTTGCCATTGGAGTAAGAAACTTAATTGATTTTTGAGTTTCTTTCTTTCTGTAAATGATTTTTAATATAGAACTTATTATAAAAATAACGATTAAAAGTTTTAGAGAAATACCCAGATTTTTCAAAGATGCGGGAATTAAAAAATTGATAATAATTAGGGACAAAATAGTTGTAAAATACCATTTATAGCTTGCGTCATTAATTTCTAAAATATATTTAAAAATGTTCATTGAAATAAAATATAATCGCCAAATTCATCATGATGTTTAAATTTTCTTTTTATAGCATTAATGTCAATATTTTTATTGGGACCTCTTTTATTATATAAAGCCAAAACGTCCTTCATTTCAAAAAAATTGAGATTATTGCTTAATAAACAAGATAACTCATTACAAATATCTTCGTTTAAAATCAACACTTGCCGGGGAGCAAAGACAAAGCTAATATAATTAAAATCAATAACGGGCGAAAGTAAAACAATGGGATGAGAATTCTCTCGTTTTATAAAATCTTTAATCATAAAAATATTTAACATTTCATTCTTCTTATATGTGTTATAAACACCACCGTCACGCCCCGTAATCATATCAAGAAAGACATAGCTTTGTTGTCTCCAGACATGATTGCTTATAAATGGAACTAAAAATAATACGACTAAAAATATAAATGCCCTTCCCGAATTAGGCGATAATAATTTTTCTACAATCTTATAAATTATTGATAATGGATATATGGCCAATATCGTCAAGCTGGGATATAAAATTAAATAATAGCGAAATGCCTGCCAGCTGGCATAAAAAGCATGGTAAGCGACCAGGGGCGTTGTTAAAAAGGCCCACGGTAACAAGAGGCCGAAAGCAATAATCACATCACCACTAACAAAAAATAATAATAAGGCGCCAATTATAGCGGAGTTGATAATTATATTATGATAATTGTCCGTATAGGGCTGGCTCCATAAAGTGTAATTTTTAGTGTAATCGTCAAAATAGCTTATTAATTCCGGCTTATAATACGGAATTAAATTTAAAAGATAAATTAAATATAAAAAAATTACCGCTATCGCGGGAATAAAAAATAACTTTTCAAATAAATGCCAACCGCTTGATTTAAATCTATTTATAATAATTTTGTTAAAGAAAAATTTATAACCTTCTTCTAAAATTTTTGCGCTGCCGATGATTAAAATAAACATCAAAAATGTCGGGAGATGAATTATATAAAATAAAAATAGAAAAATATAAGAAAACCATCCTTTAATTTTTTCTTTTACTATCAACAAACCGATTATAAATAATAACAATCCGATGTTTTGAGGCACCACTCCCGTAGATATCAAATAATAATTAAACCAATGCATGGAAAATAAAATTAATGGCGCGAGAAGACCCAGCGCCGATGGCATCAAATAACTAAACGCCAACCGACTAATAGCAAGAGAAATAAAAATATAATGCAAAAAAATCCAACTGGCGATAAAAATTTGATAACTCTCTAAACCATGGACAATAAAGGCCTGATAAGGTGACAATAAAAGAAAAAATAATGGTTGATAAAATGAATATGATAAAAATATTCTAGAAATTGAAATATTACTGCTCAAAAATTCTTTTCCGAAAGTCAGCCAATGATATTGGTCTGTAGCCGGATTAAAATAGGAATTATTTAAATGAATAAATTGATTTAACAATAAAGAAGCGATGATTATCGTAATTAATAAAGTCGCAACACTATAATAATCTATTTTAATAACGGGCAATGTTATGCTTTTTCTATAAGTGAAAAAATATAAAATTATTAAGAAACATAGTAAGAATGAAAGCAATAAAAAATGATTGTATGTTGATATAGGAATCCATCTTGTAATATGAAAAATTAATGCTAATACAGCTTGTGAAAAAAAACCTGACACTATTACATAAATAAAAAACAGTAGCAAATCTACCGTTTTGTCTTTAATAATTATTAGAGATAAGAATGTCCCCGGGAGTATGGAGGTTGTGAAAAGTATTAAGACAAAATATACTACAACCTCCAACATTGCTATTAAAGTGGCATGCCTATAATGTCTAATTCGTGAACTCCTATCCAATCATTTTCCGCTTCCGCCTTAAGACGCAAGGTCGTAGCAGAAAACTTTTTATTAATAACAGTTCTGTTGCTTTGCGGTGAATCCCCGCCTTCTATTACAGTCCAATTTGTACTATCTACTGATGATTCCAGAGACCACTTATTAATATAATTTCTATTAACACCATAATCTCCCCAATTTATGACAACTTGTTTAATCTTATAGTTACCAACAAAATTTACTTGATAATCTATTTTATTAGAAGCCGGCGCGGCAAATGTTGATAATGACCCATCAATTAATTTTTGGGCATCAAACCCTTTATCAATACTAAATTCCTTTGATTCGTTTACCAAACTTTCTACGGAAGTCAGATCAACTTTAGTTATTTTTCTAAAAGAACTCTGCGAAGCAGAAGAATTTCCGCACATAAAATATAATGGGGATAAATACCCGTTATCAGGAAAGAATGAACATAATTTTAAAATAGATATTGTTAAAAAAACAGACAAAAAAACGGATGCAGACGAAAATGCTATTAATAACTTATATTTTAAGAAAAATTTTTGCAGAAAAGAATACAACATAAATTTTAACCAATTATTTCCACGCCCATATTTTTAGCAGTACCCGCGATAATCTTTTCCGCGGCATCTAAGTCGTAAGCGTTTAAATCAGCCATTTTTCTTTCGGCGATTTCTCTTACTTTAGCCCTAGTCACTTTGCCCACGATTTTCTTCGCTCCCTCGGCAGATCCTTTTTCTATACCGGCCGCTTTTTTTAATAATGCCGATGCCGGCGGAGTTTTTAACTTAAAATCAAAACTCCTGTCTTCATAAATAGTAATTTCAGCCGGCACAATATCTCCCATCATGTCCTTGGTGGCATCATTAAACTTCTTGCAAAAATCCTGGATATTAATGCCGTGTTGGCCTAAAGCGGGACCAACGGGAGGCGCCGGGTTTGCTTGCCCCGCGGGCATTTGCAGTTTAAGTTTTGCTTTTATTATTTTTGCCATATATTTTACTCAAGTATCTCTTGATTGTGTATTATATATTACAAGATTGTATTGTAATGTAAATAGCAGATTTAATCAAGAGACACCGTCTATATCTTCTGCACCTGCAATGAGTCCAATTCCACAACCGTGTCTCTGCCAAAAATAGCTACTAAAACTTTTACGCGGCCCCGGCTTTCATCTATTTCCGACACCTTAGCGTCATAATCCTTAAACGGTCCGTCTGTTATTTTTACCGACTCCCCCACTTTCAAATCAATTTTAAAACTTAATTCTTTAGTGCCCATTCTGGCTATTAAAGTATCAATTTCTTCTTTTGACAACGGAGTAGGATTCGTTGGGTCGGCGCCGACAAAACCGGTAACGCGCGGGGTGTTCCTAACCACGTACCAAGAATCGTCAGTTAATATCATATCAACCAGCACATAACCCGGATAAATTTTTTCTTCAACATTTTGCCTTTTACCGTTCTTAATTTTTATTTTCTTTTCCTTAGGCACAATAATATTAAAAATCTTATCTTCCATATTTAATGATTCTACTCTCTGCTTGAGATATTTAGTCACCGCGTCTTCATAGCCGGAATATGTATGAATTCCATACCAGTGCCGTTCCCCCGATTGTTGTTTTGCCATATCTTTAAAAATTTAGCACAAAATTATTCAGTATATATATCAAAATAAAATCTATCGCCCCCAAAAAAGCCGCCATGCCCAAAGACATAAAAACAACTATTGCGGTTAAGCGAATGGTCTTTTCCGAAGTCGGCCAGTTGACCCTTTTAAATTCTTGCCTTGATTCTTGTAAAAACAGTTTTAATCTTTCCATTATTAGTGAGTAATAATTTATCAGCTTTTTGATTATACGTCAAGATTGCGCACGGATAGGGCGTGCGATTGAATAAAATGCTTTCTGGGCTCAACTTCTGAACCCATTAGAATATCAAAAAGTTTGTCAGCTTCTTCGGCGGTGGCAATAGTCACCTGCTTTAATGTGCGGTTCTCTGGATTCATGGTAGTTTCCCATAATTGTTCCGGATTCATCTCTCCCAAGCCCTTATATCTTTGAATATTAGCTTCGCCTATCTTTTTTATAATCGCGTCTTTTGCCGACTCATCATACGCGTATTGGATTTCTTTTCCTTTCTGAATTCTGAATAAGGGCGGCTGGGCAATATACAAATAACCGCCTTCTATAATAGGTAAAAAGTGTCTGAAAAATAAAGTAAGTAAAAGAGTGCGAATGTGGGCGCCATCAACATCAGCATCGGTCATTATAATAATTTTATGATAACGCAAGTTTTCCAGATTAAAGGATTCGGCAATAGCCGTTCCCAGCGCCACCACTAAATTTTTTATTTCTTGAAAAAGAAATATCTTATCAATGCGCGCTTTCTCCACATTTAAAATTTTACCGCGCAAGGGAAGAATTGCTTGAAAACGCCTGTCTCTTCCTTGTTTAGCGGAACCGCCAGCGCTGTCTCCTTCCACAATAAACATTTCGGACTCCGCCGGATTACGGCTGGAACAATCCGCTAACTTTCCCGGAAGCGTTAAACCGGTTAAAGTCCCTTTTCTTAAGACCGTTTCCTTGGCGGCTTTAGCCGCTTTGCGCGCTTTGGACGCCAAAAGGCATCTTTCCACAATTCGCCTGGCGTCGGCAGAATTTCTTTCCAAAAATTCTTTTAACGATTCGCCTACTATATTTTCCACCGCAGTTCTTGCTTCCGGATTGCCGAGCCGCGCTTTTGTTTGCCCTTCAAATTGGGGCTCCCTGAGTTTTACCGACACGATATTAATTAATCCCTCTCTGACATCATCTCCCGTTAAATTATCATCCGCCGCTTTCACATAACCATTGCTTCTGGCGTAATCATTAATAACTCTGGTTAAAGCCGACCTGAAGCCGGTCAAATGCATTCCGCCGTCAGGAGTATAAATATTATTAGCAAAACTCAATTCTTTCGCTTCTAATTCATTACTATAAATAAAAGCCACCTCCACCTGAATTCCTTCGGACATCTTATCAATATAAAATGGCTCTTCCTGCAATGGCTCTTCCTCCGCGCTTAAATGTTTAATAAAAGACCTTAATCCGCCATCAAAATAAAAAGCGTAATATTTTTCAGCGGAATCAGAACCACGCTTATCAACTATTTCTATTTTAACTCCTTTTGTAAGATAGGCCTGCTGACGCAAGTGGTCAATAATTTTTTTCAAATCATATTCAATAACTTGAAAAATACTTGAATCGGCTTGAAAAGTTACTTTAGTGCCGGTTTTTCCAAAAAATGGCTCTTTACTGGAAGCGCCAACTTTTTTTACTTTTGACTTAGGAATGCCCTTTGAATACTCTTGCGCGTAAAGATTGCCGTCTCTAGAAACCTCAACCAATAAATAAGCGGAAAGCGCATTTACCACAGAAACGCCAACGCCATGCAACCCGCCGGAGACCTTATACGACTCTCCGCCAAATTTGCCGCCGGCATGCAGTTTGGTCATAACTGTTTCCAAAGCCGAAGTTTTGGTTTGAGCGTGCGTCTCTACTGGAATTCCACGGCCGTCATCTAGCACGGAAACCTTATTATCCGATAAAAGTTCAACTCTAATGTTTTTGGCGTGTCCCGCCATCGCCTCATCAATAGAATTATCCACCACTTCCCAAACCAAATGATGAAGACCATCAACACCCGTTGAACCGATATACATCCCCGGTCTTTTTCTAACCGGCTCAAGGCCCTCTAAAACGTATATATCTTTCGCTGTATAAGACCCTTCTTTTTCCTTAATCATTGGTTGAATTATACCAGAAATTTAAACAAAAAACAATAAGAAATGGGGCCATATTTTAGGCCCCAATTTGCAGTTTCTGCATTATTAAATCTCTATTTTGCCTAGCGGCATCAATATCAAATCTCTTAGTCATTTTTAATTTAATGAGAGTTTCTAATTCAGCGATCGTGGATTTAATCTCGCCAGTATAACGAATAATCATAATCATTCTTTTCATCATCATTGCCTCCTCTTCAGTTTCAGATTCATCAAACTCGCGATTATATCTCTCCTTAGAACCTTTTTCCGCTATTTTAATTAACAATGCATTTCTACAAGGATGCCTATCTATACTTAACATTATCTCTCTTAAGAGGTTTAAATCTTGTTTGAGTTGTAGTAAAAAACAAGAATGAGTTGTCAACGGCATCATTTAACGCCCTCCTCTGTACGCATACGGAACTCGGGGGGAAAACTGATCTAGTATACAATGATTACTACCTTACGTCAACTCCGATATTATTGATTAAAGCGGTGGTAATTTTTTTAAATTCTTCATCAACTTCCTTATCGGTTAATGTCTTCTCTTCCGACAAAAACACCAAACGAAAAGTTAGGCCCTGATTTCCTTCTCCTAATTTATCGTCTATATATGAATCAATTAAATCAACATCGTCTAAATATTGCGGCACGGACGCTTCTATAATTTCCATGATTTTATTAACTCTGACATTTAATGAGACCGAAATAGATAAATCCCGCGTTATTGAAGGATATTTTGATATGGACTCGTATTCTTTTTCATCCTGCGCCTTATGAAAAAGCTCCCCGAGATTAATCTCCGCTAAAGAAATTTTGCCACCATGCTCCCTTAAATATCTGATATAACCCAAAACACCATCATTAGATTTAATCTTTAATCTTTCCAAATTTTCGTCTTGCACCGAATAATCAGTTAGTCCCAAACCGCTTAATAACTGGTCAATAATGCCCTTTAATTCAAAAATGGTCTTTTCTTTTTTATCGCCTATCGCTATGCCAAGCATAAATGATTCTTTGTCCGGATAACTAAAAACCTTTCCCAGCTCAAACAACCCGACGCGCTGAAAAAATCTAAAATTATTTTCAATGTTTTTTATCAGACCGCTTTCTAAAGAATGACGCAAAAAAGAATAATCTTTGCTGGCGGGATTCTCCAATTTAATATCTCCTTTGTCGGAAAATGAATAGTTATATACTTCGCTTAATCCCATATTAACTAATATCTTTCTTGTCCTGTCTTTAAAATTAATTTCATCTCCTTGCTTGTGGGACTTTAAGAAAATGAGAGGCGGTTTGGGCTTTAATTGTTTGTAACCGTACATCCTCATAATTTCTTCAACTAAGTCCTCAAATATTTCTATGTCGGTTCTTATCAGAGGCACGATTACCAACAAACCATTGACTAAAAAACCCAATTTTCTTAAATAATCCAAGGCCTGTTTTTCTTTTAAATCCAGCCCGGAGATTTTATTAAATTTTTCTATATCAAATTTAATAATATTTTTTTGAGGTTTTTTTGGGTAATTGTCTATAAACTTGCCTATTTCCCCTCCGCATAATTCTAAAATTAGTTCTGTGGCTCTAGCCATTCCCCACCCTACCAACTCTGGACTTATATTATGAGAAAATCTTGTAGAAGCGTCTGTTGTTAAGCCAATTTTGCGAGATGTTTTATATATGCTGACTCCATCAAAATTGCCTGCCGTTAGCAAAACATTTTTTGTGGAATTAGTGATTTCCGCTTTTTTCCCTCCTTTTATTCCAGCAATATCTAACGGATCTTTTTTATCCGCCAAAACGACAACGCTTGGGTCTAATTTAAACTTTTGGCCGTCAATGGTCTCCACCGCTTCTTTCGGCCTACCTTGACGCACTATTAGAGCCACTTGCCCTGAGTTCATCGAAGGGGACATTTTATCAAAGTCAAAAGCGTGCAAAGGTTGTCCCGTTTCTAAGGTCACATAATTTGTAATATCAACAAGATTATTGATTGAACGAATGCCGCTTGATTCCAACGCTTCCTTTAACCACTTGGGCGATGAATTTATTTTGACGCCAGAAAAATGACAAACGCTTATTCTGCGGCAAAGATTAGGAACTTTATTTACAACTTTAAAAGACCTCCCTTTTGTCTTCAAATTTTTTGAGTATAAAGATTTGAGACCAGAATTTTTATTGAAATCCTTGCCGTACATTGCGGAAATTTCTCTTGCCAAACCATAATAGCAGGCGGCGTCAGAATAACGATTGGGTAAAATTTTTATATCCATCACATCACCCGCAACCGATTCAACTTCAAACAAATGGCTTTCTAATTTTTCTGCCAAATCCTCACGGCTTTTAATTGCCGATACTAAATTTTTTAGGATTTTATAATTGAACTTCATATTAAAATTGCTTTATCAATCTTAAGTCACCGGAAAAAAACAATCGGATGTCGGGAATGTTGTATTTTATCATTGCCAAACGCTCTATGCCGGCGCCGAAAGCGAATCCCTGAAATTTTTTCGCGTCATATTTTACGGATTTAAAAACATTGGGATGAACCATGCCGGCGCCCATTATTTCCAGCCATCTACCGGAAGAAAATTTAACATCCACTTCAACGCTCGGTTCGGTAAAGGGAAAATAACTTGGCCGAAAACGAATTTCCATCGTCTTTTTGAAAAATTTCTTAAAAAACTCCGCAATTATAAACTTAAAATTAGCCAAAGAAACGCGTTCGCCCACCATTAACCCTTCAAACTGATGAAAATTGGTTTCGTGAGAAGCGTCAGTCGCTTCTACCCGAAAACAGCGCCCGGGAACAATAATCTGAAACGGCGGTTCGTGTTTTTCCATATAGCGTATCTGCATGGGCGAAGTATGCGTTCTCATCAGCAATCCTCTTTTTTTATTAACCCAAAAAGTATCCCACATATCGCGAGCGGGATGGTCTTTGGGAATATTCAACAAATCAAAATTATATTTTTCGGTCTCCAATTCCGGACCATCAATAACAGAAAAATTAAGATAAGAAAAAATTTGTTTAATTTCATTTTCCACAATAGTTAAGGGATGCAAATGGCCTGTTTCTATTTTTTTCCCCGGCCTGGTTATGTCAATTAATCCTCTAGACGACGGATTAAAACTTACATATCTTAAGTTATGATTTTTTTGTTCAAATAAATTTTCCAGTTCTTTTTTTAAATTATTTGCGGCATTGCCAATTTGTTTTTTTTCCTGAATTGATTTTTCGGCCAAAGAACGCAAAATATTGGTCAGTTCGCTTTTTCTGCCCAAGTATTCAACCCGCCATTCTTCTAGTTTTGGCAAGTCATTAATTTTATTAAAACTTTCAACGGCTTTATTTTTAATTTCCTCTAAATTCATAAATTATTCACAGGGTTGCGTTATATTAATATGTTATATTAAATAATAGACATTTGAAAATGAGGAGGTGCAATGCCGTATATTTCTCCATCGCCGCGTCAGGAACTGGATGTTCATATTGAACCAATAGTTAAGTTTATTAAAGGTATGAGCGCTGAACGATTCGGATATATTAAATTTCTAAGATTTGCCTTAATCGGACTATCCAGGGATTTGTTGTTTTTTTATGCGAATACGAATCCGGAGGTTAGTATATCTGAAAGATTTAAACAATTAAGAGGCGTTGAGTCGGGTCCCGAATCCCATCGCACATATAATGATATATCTTTTTTGTATGATGCGATTATCAAATTGAGCAACGCGATAATTGAACAAATTAAATCGCCAGAAGACGGAGAAAAGAAATTGTCGGGACTATATAATTATTGCTGTACTCAAATTAGCTTTCTTTCGTTGCCCAGCTTGTGTTATTCAACGCTTAATCAAGCAAGAAGCGCTTGCGCTATTGCAGCAATGGAGCTTTTTAATGAGTCCGATAGCGATAATGAGCTGGCTAACGTTTTAATTGGTGTTTTATTGAACGACATTGAAGACGAATCATATCGTCGCCTCGCCGTTGACTATGAAAAAAAGAAGATAAGAGAGAATGGGGATATTACGAGCTATAAGAAATACAATCCTGATGAATTTTAAGATTGGTCAGTTTTGAGAAAAAAAACAAACCCGTCCGCCTTTTAAGGCGAGACGGGTTTTTTCTTTGGACGGCTACTACGGCTGTTGTTCGTAGCCGATCCAATGAGTGACGGCCGAACGACGAGGCGCATATGCTCCATGGCAAGACGACGGCGACCTTTGCCACGGTCTTGACAGCGGCGCGGGCCGCCACTCGTACGGATGACAGCTCTTCGGAGTCATCGCCGGGGGGAGTGGCGGAGCTTCCTCCACGTAGAGAGGAAGAACGGGCTCCATTCGCGGCGGTTGCGAAATAACCACCACCGGATTCTGTTGCGCCCCCAACCTGAAATACAGGTCCCCATTGGTCTCTAAGACCAAGAGGTTCTGACGAAGCAACAGAAGCCAACAACCTGCCAGAGACAAAACAACGCCCAGAATCAGGAGGACGTTGATAGTCCCTTGCCACTTGGGGGAGGATGCCGAAGTCCGTTTTCTCGGAGCCGGCTTTGCACCCGCTCCTCCTCCAGCTGTTCCACCAGCGCCAGCAGTCGCAACCATACAGTTCTCCTTTCAAAAACTGCCCTTTTTACAAATCCCCGAACATCGAGGATACTGCCCAGTAGTATAATACATAAGGAGATGTTTGTCAAATCGTTCTGAAACCCTGAGCTTGCCCTTCGACAAGTTCAGGGCTTGCCGAAGGGTTGGCGCCAATTGGTGATGGATTTAAGACGGATTGTGGCGTTTTCCACAGTAATTTGACTTCTCATCTAACAGTATGTTAAATTTCTTTTATCACCAACGGAGAAGTCGCCCGATAAGGTTCTGTCCTTATTGGGCCTTTTCTTTTTTATAAGCCAGCTTGTTCTCTAAATTATTCATGTATTTTAAATAAGGACGAAAATTTTTCAATTTTAATAACGCTGAGAACTTGTTTTGATTGGGAATCAAAATTGCTTTTAGCTTTTGATTTTCAATAAGGTATTTAACTAAACAGTGAAAAT
>CAYIII010000004.1:0-38572 GCA_964363475.1 uncultured Candidatus Saccharibacteria bacterium | reverse complement strand
TGCGCGTGGACTTGGGCCCGTATTTTATTTAGTAAAATCCTGCCTTTAGCAAGCGGGGAAATGAGTGCAAATCTCGTCGGGTCCACGCAGGGGGGTGTCGTCCAATGGCAGGACTCTGGTCTCCAAAACCAGCTATCAGGGTTCGAATCCTTGCGCCCCCGCCTTCGCTCGCAGAAGCGAGCTACGGCGGGCAAAGCCCGCCAGTAGATCGCGAAGGCGAGATTTATAATTGTGTACTATCCCCCCCCTTTTTTTTATTTTAAAAATATAATTTTCTATGCTACATTTTTCCTATTATGAATAATAGTGATGCGGAAACATTTCAACGCGCGGGGTTTGTGATTCTTAAAAATATCGCGCCTCGTAGCGCTATTGAAATGATACGAAAAACTTTTTTTATGTTATGCGCCAAACTTGCCCCAAAGCTTTTATTGACCGGAAAAGAATCTTTTAATGACCCTAAGTTTGTAAAGAAATTTTGTGCTTTGAAGAAAAGGCGTCCTGATATTACAGGGGCGATATACGATACGATGCAATCCTCATATTCACTCACCACTCTTATTCAGCACCCTATAATAGTGAAAAAAATTGCAGAGCTTTTGAAAACGTCCAAACATGATTTGTCTCAATATTTTCGATGTCTTCGTATTGATGTTCCCGGCAATAATCCGAATGCGCTTGGTTGGCACCAAGATTTTATGGTAACCGAAAAAGCGGCGCTAGGCGCGTCTGACGGAATCACCGCATGGATCCCGCTTCACCATGTTGATGAAAAAAGAGGGACGCTTGAGCTTTGTATCGGGAGCCATCACGACCGTGTGCGTGATGTTGTGGTTACCAATAGAAATAAAAAGAATGCCTCCGAGTACATCAGTATCGCAGATTCATATATTGGTGGATTTAAAAGGTATTGCGTTGAGGCGAGGGCTGGCGATGTGGTTCTAATGTCTATGAACGCGCTTCATCGGACCGTGGAGTCGCAAATGCCGCTAATGCGTTTCACCGCGATTGGCAGATTTTTTCGCTTTTCTTCGCCAGATTTTGTGTATGGAGCCCCAAAATATATTGCCAGCAAATTGAGCGATTGATTTTTATTTAAATAACCTTTAGTTTTGAATTAGAACTTAGAAAATTTTTTACAAGGAGATTTTTTGATGTCCGCAAAAAAAATTCCCAAAAGCGCGGGCGTGAAAATTGGCTGTTTTTCAAGAATTGATTACGGCAGTGAAGGGTTTCGTTCTGGCTTATTGCAATATGCCGCAAATATTTTTGCAGAAAATGGCGTTGATTTTATTGTACTCGCCGGCGGATTAGTTAATGAAAGGGCTTTAAAAGAAAAATTAAGAGTGCTTCTGAAGGGACTCAAAGTTGATGAGCGGGCTGACGCCGAAAAACAGTTTTATAATGATTGTGTTAATTATCTTGTTTCGCATATTCCTCACATTAAAAGTCCCGATCTCGCTAAAAAGTGGTGCAAGATTTATATTGTAACCAGTCCCGCTTACGATGGTGAGATGGGAAATCGTATTGCCTATCGCCTTGCGCGGCGTCGGCAGGACATTGTTCATGAGGGTGAAGGAGAGGCTACTCTTTCAACTAAGAAAATTGGCCGCGATGTCTGTGTTTTAACTCCCCGTAAAGCCGCTTGGTTGCGCGGTGATTATTACAGTACGCCTGTTGAGCGCACGATCAAAGATTATTTGAAAAAAACCAAAAGACTATCCGCTTCTTTGACTCTTGTTGGTTGTTTTGGTTCAGACATCCAAAAGCCGAAAGGTGAGTCCAAGGTTGCTTATTGCGCTTTGCCGGTTTTACACGAACTTCATGAAACTCGCACTGGTTCTGAAAATCAGATTGGCGTGACTGTGGTTGAATATTCTGAAAATTCCGATGTGCCGACGGAGCTCGCTTATAGTTTTAATGATATGGTTGCTAATGAAAGGCAATTTATTGGTGTTCCTAAAGATATTACTAAAAGACAGTTGGCCGCCATTGAAGCCCTTAAGCGCCGTGGCGGTTCCACTATCGGTCTTTTAGCTCATGAGTTGAAGTTAAAGACCCGCTCTGAATTGCAGAGCGATATGGAAAAACTAAGAATTATTAAGGCCTCCAAGGATTGGCCCGGATTAGTTTTGGACGAAGGGTCTCACAAATACGATTTTGATTCTAATTGGATTAGAGAGCATCTTGTTTACGAGCAAGATAAGGGTGAATTAAAAGAGGACTCTTTAGTCGCCTTTGCTTGTTTGCATGCCGGATGTATTTCTACCGATTATGATTTCTTTGTTAATGAAGTGCCGAAGGTAATGTTGACTCGCGGTTCCAGAATTTTAGTTGGCGCCGGTGATTTTATTGAGGGGCTGAAGCACGATTTGATTTTGAAGGAAGTTTATGGCGGATTGGATTATACTCGTCAAGAAAAATTTTCCGCGTCTCTCGTGGCGGAAGTTTTATTAAGGGTCTTTAAGGGCTATTTCTTTCCGTTAAAGGGCTCTCGAGAACGAGTCGGTGAAGAAATATTAAGGGGATGGGTTAATAATTCGTTACCCGCCTTTGTTTATATTTCCGGCAATCATTGTCAATGGACTGTAAGTTACGGTTTTCACGCTTTGGAAACTTTTGGATGCGAGTTAAGGGAATCGGTTATTGCGGGAGTCAGCAAGATTCTTAATGATTGCGGAGTTCAATTGTCCGGTATTGCCGGATTAGTGCGTTCTAAAATTATTGAGACATCTTCTTATAAACTGCCTAATTCCGGATTGACTATGGAAATTTTCCATCCTCACATGTCTCGCACTAAAACCACTTCAATTCGTCCGCAGGAAATGCTGGCTTTTGCCAGGGACTCCACCGCTGTCGTTGTTGGCGGTAATTTTCACGTGGCTGAAGGCGTTGGCGAATGGTCAATGGCTACCGGTCAACGAAAATGTTTGCAGGTAGGCACCATTAAGTGGACCAGCGGTTTTGAAGCCAATAAACTGAAGATTGTTGATAAGGGCGTTGGATATATTAGAATAAAAACTTTGAATGGTAGAATTGTTATGACCGAAACAACTTTTTATGGAAGCGACCCCCCCAGTCAGCCTTTGAGCAATGATGATGTTTTGAAAGATTTAAAGAATCGTTTTAAGATTACTTCTTAATTGAATTTGAAGTCCGCCTCCTTGAAGGCGGCTTTTTTATTTGTTATCTAATTAGATTAGATTGTTGATAATTAAAAAGGCTTGCCATGAGCTTGCCGAAGGGAGGCGAATAAATGGCGAAAAAGAAAATTCGCCTTGATTCTGAAAGGCTGGGACGCAAAAGCAAAGAATTATTGGATTTCATGAAGAAAAGAATTGTGGGTCAGGACCAGGCATTAGAAAAAATAGCGCATGCGTTTGAGGCGGTGGAATCCGGAATAAGGCCAAAGCACAGGCCGATATTAACCTTGTTATTTTTAGGTCCGTCCGGCGTGGGTAAAAGCTTAATCCCTTCAGCTTTGGCTGAATATTGGTTTAACTCTCGCCTTGGTTATACCCAAATCAATTGTCCCGATTATTCTAACGGCTATACTTTATCCACCTTGCAAGGCGCTCCGCCGGGCTATATCGGTTTTCTTGATAAAAGTACTTATTCCGAGAAAGAAATACGGATGCATCCTTATCCGCTTTTGTCTCAATGGAATATTGACAGGCATCATTTTTATTATCTTTATAGAGATAAGATTATAAAAACCAAAGAAGAGATTCGCATTAAAGTAGAGGAATTAGAATTAGAAGAAGCCGCTTTTAATGAATTAGAAATCATTGAAAAAGGAAGGAACGGAAAGGCAGAGAAGACCGAAATTGGCAAAAGACTATTAGCAACCATGAAAAGATTAAAAAAAGAAATTAGCGACTTGCGAGAAGAAATTAATGCGTATAATCCCAGTCATAAATATTTTTCAATTGTTAATTTTGACGAGATTGAACAGGGTAGCGAGCAATTGCATAAAATAATGTTGAGCATTTTAGAGCAGGGCGTGCTGGACTTGAAAGACGGCAGGAAAACTATTTTTTATAATTCAATTATTACCGCGACTTCCAATGTCGGAACAGACGCTATATTTGATTTAATGGGGAAAAACCGTCTTGGATTTTATACTAGCTTTTCTCAATTATTGGTGGATGACCCCGCTCTGCACGAAAAAATAAGATCGGTGGCAATTAAGGAATTGGAAAAATTTTTTGGCGACCCGGCATTTTTGAACCGCTTTGATGATTTAATTGTTTTCGCTCCGCTATCGCGCGAGTCATTGGAAGCGATATTTGACCTGGAACTTAATTATTTAAAAAAGATTTTGGCCGATTCCGGTTTTATAGTAAGCGTTGTTATAACTCCCGAAGTCAAAAAATTTATAATTGATAAATCAACCAAAAAAGTGGAATATGGAGCGAGAGAATTGAAGCGTAAAATTGATAATTATCTCCGTCGTCCATTGGCAAGTTTGCGAACAACTTTTCAACTGGCGGATGGGGACTCCGTTTATGTTTCTTTGGAAAATCATAAGCTAGTCTTTGACAAGGATACTAATTAATCCCCTGATAAGAGGGGATTTTAATTTACGCGGACATTTTTTTTTGGTAAACTTATTAGGTATGCCAAAAGTGGCGGCAAAAAAAATAAAAGCGAAGAAAATAACGGCAAGAAAAAAAATAACGAAGAGAAAAGCGCCGCTTAATCTTAAAAGATTCAAAAAGAATCCGATTATTGAACCCGACGCAAAAAATTCTTGGGAATCAAAGGCGGCGTTTAATCCGGGAGCGGTTTTGAAAGACGGAAAAATTCATTTGATATATAGAGCAATTGGCGATAATGATATGTCTGTTTTTGGCTATGCTTCTAGCGATGATGGTTTGAATATAAAAGAACGATTAGATTATCCGGTATATTTTCATAAAAAAGGCGCCACTCATTTATCATTCACTAACCCGATTCACTATGGCTCCGGCGGCGGAGGTAATGGTGGGTGTGAAGACCCTCGTCTTACTTTAATAGATGACAAGGTTTATTTGCTTTATACGGCTTTTGATGGATGGGGCTCTTTGAGAATTGCTTTAACTTCAATCGGCTTAGGCGATTTTTTAGATAAAAAATGGCGTTGGAAAAAACCGACTTTAATTTCTCCGCCCGGAGAAATACACAAAAATTGGGTAATGTTTCCGGAAAAAATAAACGGCAAATTCGCTATTTTGCACAGCGTCTCTCCGGAAATTTTAATAGATTATTTTGACAATTTAGAAGAATTTGATGACAACGATTATGTCAAAAGTTATTATGGCAAATCAGCTCGTAGAAAGAGCAATTGGGATAATTGGATTAGAGGAGCCGCCGCTCCTCCGATTAAAACTAAATACGGCTGGTTGCTTCTATATCACGCGATGGACGACCGCGACCCCAATCGTTATAAATTAGGAGCGATGATTTTGGACAAAAAAGACCCCGCTAAAATTTTATATCGTTCAAAACAACCGATTTTAGAACCGGATGAAATTTATGAAAACCAAGGATTTAAAGCCGGGGTGGTCTATTGTTGCGGGGCGGTTGTTAAAGACGGCCAGCTTTTTGTTTACTATGGAGGCGCCGATAAGGTAACTTGTGTTGCCGTGGCTGATTTAGAAAGTTTTCTTAAAAAACTGCATGTTTGAGTTTAGGCGTTCTGAAGAAAATCCCGTATTAGTTCCTAATAGTAATGACGATTGGGAAGCGGAGGCGGCTTTCAACGGTTGTCCGGTTGTTGACGGTAAAAAAATTCATTTTTTATATAGAGCCGTTTCTTCGGCGCATTCTTCTTCCATTGGTTATGCCATTAGCGATGACGGCATTCATTTTAAAGAGCGTCGGCAGTTTATAAAGCCGGAATACGACTGGGAGGCCTTTGGATGCGAAGACCCTCGGGTAATAAAACTAAACGATAAATATTATATTTTTTATACGGCGCTTTCCGCTTTTCCGTTTAACGCCGACGGAATTAAAGTTGCTGTTGCCATTACAAAAGATTTCAAAAAAATTGAAGAAAAACATCTTGTTACGACTTTTAACGCCAAGGCCATGGCGCTTTTTCCTCAAAAAATAGGAGATAAAATAGTTGCTGTCTTGACAGTCAATACTGACAAGCCACCGGCTAAAGTTTGTGTCGCTTTTTTTGAGCGCGAAGAAGATATTTGGTCGTCCGATTATTGGAAAGAGTGGTACGCTTCTTTTGATTATCATTCTTTGCCGTTGGTTCGTTCGTCGCAAGACCATGTTGAAGTGGGCGCTCCCCCGATTAAAACCAAATACGGATGGCTTTTAATTTATTCCTATATTTATAATTATTTTTCTCCGCCGGCAAGTTTTGGAGTTGAAGCCGCCTTGCTTGATTTGAAAAATCCTATGAAAATTATCGCTCGCACCGAAAAGACGCTTCTTATTTCTCAAGAAAATTATGAAAAATACGGGAAAGTGCCGAATATAGTTTTTCCTACGGGAGGATATGTTAAGGGCAAAGAACTGCGCTTGTATTATGGCGCGGCGGATACTGTTTGCGCTTTGGCAATCGGGGAAGCGGATGAATTATTAAAAGTTCTTTTGAAATCTAATGTGGTTCGGTTGGAAAAATTTTCGGGAAATCCGATTATAAAGCCCCTACGGGAACATCCTTGGGAATCAAAAGCCGTTTTTAATCCGGGGGTCTTTTATGACGAGAAGAAAATTCATTTAGTGTACAGGGCTATGTCCGATGATAATACTTCGGTATTTGGCTATGCTTCAACAAAAAATGGTTTTGATATTGATGAGCGTTTGTCCCAGCCAATATATGTTCCACGGGAAGATTTTGAAAAGAAAGGCGTGCCGGATGCTAATTCCGGATGTGAAGACCCAAGATTAACGAGAATTGGAGATACAATTTATATGCTTTACACCGCTTATGAAGGCAAAAATTTGCCAAAAGTGGCGCTGACTTCTATTTCTTATAATGATTTTACTAATCAGCAATGGAATTGGAAAAAGCCGGTTTTAATTTCTCCCCCCGATATGGATGATAAGGATTCGGCCCTATTTCCCAAAAAAATAAAAGGCAAATATGCCATTCTTCATCGCTTTGGCGTGAGTATTTGGATTGATTTTGTTGATG
Organism: uncultured Candidatus Saccharibacteria bacterium; assembly: GCA_964363475.1. Lineage (GTDB taxonomy): Bacteria > Patescibacteriota > Minisyncoccia > UBA6257 > UBA11618 > CAZATK01. The sequence goes on along the minus strand of CAYIII010000004.1, from coordinate 31,434 downwards.
ACTTAAACTTTGGCGGCGAGAAGTGGCTAAAAGGAAAAATTTTAATGAGTCCTCGCTTGGGAGAAAGAGACAGTAAAAAAATCGGCATTGCCGGACCGCCTATTGAGACAAGCGAAGGATGGTTGTTGATTTATCACGGCATATCCAAAAAACATGACAATCATTATCATTTGCGAGCCGCTCTTCTTGACCTTGAAGACCCGACTAAAATTATTGCCAGAACCAAAGACACAATTTTGGAAACAGAAATGGCATATGAAAAATACGGCAATGTGTCTAATGTGGTCTTTTCTAATGGCGCTATTGTTAAAGACGGAACGCTTTTTGTTTATTATGGCGGCGCCGATAAGGTGATTGGCGTTGCCACTATAAAACTTAACGAGCTTCTTGAGAAACTTATTGCCGAAAGCAAATAATGTTAATTGTTTGGTTGGGTTGGGCGTCCGTATTTGTCTTCCAATCTGACGATGTCGTTTTCGTCAAATTTTCCGAAAGATATTTCTAAAATTTCCGTTTTTTCGTTTCCGCTAGTAAGGCGATGCTTTATTTTTGCGGGAACAATAAATTCGTCTCCGGCTTTAGCCGTAATTTTTTCATCATCAATTTGTATTTGAGGATTTCCCGAGAGGACCTTCCAAAATTCTTTGCGATGAAGATGATATTGAAGAGAAAGTTGTTCGTTTGGGTTGATGACAATAATTTTGACAGTGGCTTCCTGATTCTTTATAAATTCTTTAAAGAATCCCCAGGGCCTTTTTTCTTCATAAAACTCCATAGTTTTAGTTTATCAGATTTTGATAATTTCTTTTATAAGTTCTTTGGTTTCAGCCGGACCGGAAACGCTTTTTGTTTCTATGCCTAGTTGTAACACCGGATAATCGTTGCCGCCTTTAAAAAGTGCATCCCCGACAAATAAAATCTTATCAAGCGAAATTGACAGATGAGCGGAAATTTTTTTGACCCCGTAGGCCTTATCAATTCCTTTTCGGTGAATGTCAATTGAAGTCATGCCACCGATGCTGATTGCAAAATCGGGCAGATATTTTTCTAACGACTGTTTAATTTTCATTCTTTTTTGGTGGTCGGGGTCCCATTGTTTTTTTAATTCTAATGGCGCTTTACTGCCTAGGGCGGAGAAGGTTATCTGTCCTCCGCGGTCTTCAATCAAAGTTCCGTAAACTTTTTGCGGCGGAGAAAATCCGGTTTCTTTAAATGATTTATCAAAAGCGCCCATTATTTTTTCTTTTTCTGTCTGGCTCAAACTTTCTTCATATAATGTTTCCCATTGTCCATTTTTAAAAGCATAAAAATTCCCGCCATTTAAAGGAGCTAAATATAAATTATTGAAAGATTGATTGCAGGGTAAATAATTAACAACTTGTTTCTGAAATTGCGCAAAAGCTCCACCGGAAATTATTAATACTTTTTTTTGCTTTATTAAGAGACAAAGTAAATTAGCCATTTCTTCATCTAAAGCACATTTACTTTCTGTAAGCGTGCTGTCTAAATCAAAAATAATTAATTGGTGATTCATTTTGCTTTTGGTGGGCGAGGAGAGAGTCGAACTCTCATGGGTTTCCCCGCGCGATTTTGAGTCGCGTGCGTCTGCCATTCCGCCACTCGCCCTCTGTTTTTTATCGGTGCCCCCGGAGAGAATCGAACTCCCATTTTACCCTCCCGCCTGCCTTGTGCCTTCGCGAGGAATCGAACCTCGATCTTCACCTTAGGACGGTATTGTTCTGTCCATTGAACTACGAAGGCGTATGGCGGGCAGGTAGGACGGGTCGGTTCTATCCATTGAACTACGAGGGCCAAGGATATACAGAAATCATATAGTAATATAGTATAAAATTAGAAATTTAACAATTTAACTGACGGTGCAGGCATGAAGGAAAATTTAACAGAAAGAGGCCTTGTGTTGTTGCGCGGCATTTATAAAAAGTGGGCCATTTGTCTGGTAGAAATAGTGGAATATTCGGATCAAGAACCAAGGCTAATTAAGGCCAGAATGAGAGCCCCTCACAATTACAGCTATACTAAAAAGAAAACCGACCATATTACCGGCGTCCAGTATTACTTGGCGCTTTCCCAATTAGTTTATGTTTTTATAGATTTTTTAATTAATGACGGAAAAGTTGAATTGCTGACCGAAGCGGAAATGGAAAAGTTGATGTCTGATAAATCTATTCCTTGGTATTTTCGGTGGCGTTTAAGAATGAAGAAGAGTCATTTTACGAAGCAAGAATATCTTTTTGAAGAGCTGATGAGGCAATACAAATTAGTTTTTCTTCGCAATAATATTAGTTTCAAAAAAAGATTGAAGAACACGGATATTTTTGAAATAGAAATGAAAATTAAAAGCGCTCGCCGAGCCGGTAGCGGAGTTCCTCTTATTTGTATTCAAGTAGGCGGAGACACGCTTGAAGGAGAAATCATGAACGCCGCGATATTGGCGGAAAAACCCCCTCCGCAACCTTCTTGAAAGGTTGCGGATTTTAAATTAAAATGGTCTTAGTTTGGGCCTATAGTAAATCGGTATTACGCCTCCATGGCATGGAGGAGGGCGGGGTTCAATTCCCCGTAGGTCCACAGACAAAAATAGCCGTCTAATTTAAGACGGCTATTTTTGTCTTGGCCTGGGAATTGAACAAGGGGTGGTGATGGAGGGGAAACGCAGGTTTCCCCTCCAAGGTGGAAATACTAAAACCGCAAGGTTTTAGAGCGCAAGCCGACGTACGTCGGCTGAGCAGTGAGACTCCCCGTAGGTCCACCACTTCGCTCATCAATAAATTGATGAGCTTCGCGGTGCAGGCACCCGCATTGAAAAGAATTTTAATATTTGTGCTACTCTAGTTTTAGATTATTTGTAAATTAATAAAAGGAGATTCTGATGAAACGCTTAGTCGCGCTGTTTTTTATATTAGTGTTTTTATTCGGATTTAATGCTAAAGCCGAGGACTTCAAAGCGCATGACAAATATTCTATTACCACTTACAAAAGTGTCAGCTATAAAGAAAATAGCGTTAGTCATTGGATAGAATCCGGTGGTGAAAAAATCACCGAGCTTGCGGGCTACGAAATTTATGATGACGGCCGTAAATTAAGATTAATTTCCAAATTAGGATTTACTTTTGATAATATTCCTTATCAAAAGGGGAAAGAGCATTTTTTCAATGAGGCCGTTTATTGTTTTATTGACGCTGAAAAGTATCTTCCTTTGGCGGAAAAATGTCTTCGCGGCGGCGGCTTTAATATCCGCGCTGTCAGTACTGTTAAATTAAAGTTTCCCGATAATGCCGAAATTAATCCCATAACGGGTACTACTAGATTTAAATGGAGAGATATTTGGGTGGTAGGTTTGACTCCGGCTGTCGGTGGTAATACCGCTTATGTAACTTGGGGTCCCGGAAAGTATCATGATAATATTGCCGCTCATGAATATATACATATGTGCGGCTATGCCAATGACGACCATGGAAAAAAGGTTTTTGAGTGCGCTAAAGAAATTCTAAACAGATAAGTATTTGTTTATCCCGCGCCTTGCCAAGCGCGGGATTTCATTTTATATATAGGTGAGAACTTCGACATTTTTACCAATGGAGGAGATGGCATGAGGCAAGCCCCTTATGACCCGACAACTTTCAGCTGTTCGGAAGAGCATTACAATTTAATGGTTAATGACATTGAACCCTTATTTGAAAGAATTCACGGATTTATTGTCGGCCAAAAAGGGCCTATTACCAGAACCATACTGGCTTTGATTTCTACCGGCCAACGGGATTTTAAGAATAGAAAAGCGTATCTTGGTAGCGGACATATTCGTTTTGTCGGCCCTACCGGCACCGGTAAGACCTTGCTTTGTAAGGTTCTTGCTTATTCAATCGGCGGGAATAGCAAAAAAGTTCAGGGTACGCCCGACCTTATGGCAAGCGATATTACCGGCTTTGAAATTCTAGATTTTAATCAGGGCAATAAAGAGCAGGGGTTGCGATTTCGCAAGGGTCCGGTTTTCGCTAATGTTTTATTGGTGGATGAAATTAATCGGATTCCGCCAAAAGCGGCCAGCGGTCTAATTGAGGCGATGGCTGAAGGCACTATTACTTACGGAGGCGAGGTATTTAATTTGCCGGAACCCTTTGTGGTTTTAGCGACTATGAATCCCAGCGAGTCCGGCGGCACTTTTAGTAGCGACCAGGAGGCCGTCAGCGATCGTTTTATGTTTGAAGAAATTATGCAAGAAGTAACTCCGGAGGAAATGGTGGAAATTCATTACAGAACCAAAAATATAGATGAGCTTGATTTGGAACCGGTAGTTACCACTGAAAAATTAGCGAACATTCGTAAATTTTTATTTGATAATGTTGCGGTGGGAAAAGAGGTTTGTGAATACTGCGCAAGAATTATTGACGCCGTTAATCATCCCAAAGACCACGGCCTTTTTAGAAGGCAATTCAGGAAGCTTAGAAAAGCTCCGCTTTTTAGGCAGAAGCCGCCCATTAATCCCAGGAGCATGCTGTTTTTGATAGGAGCCGCTCAAGCCCAAGCGTTTGTTCGTTATCGTTCTTATGTGACACCTGATGATGTTCAAAAAATTGGACGGTCTGTTTTGCGGACCAGAATGAGTTTACTGCATCCGGCGGCGTTAATGACTCTTATTGATGATGATGGCAGGTATAAGACCAAAAGCGATTTAGTGGAAGACCTTATTAGTGAGGTCTTAGAGGAGGTGCCTTCATGCTAGGCATAAAAAGACGCAAGCGCAATATTCAAATAGGCGTTGCCAGAGAAATACATAATTTTTCAGTAGGCATACACCGCAGTTTGCTTTTTGGCAGAGGTGGAGATTTTTATGGCGTTCGGGATTGGCAACCTGGTGACCGTCACTTGTCCATTCCCGCCACTATTCGCACGAGCAAGCCGATGTTCAAGGTTTTTGAGGAACCCAAGTCGCTTAAAGTTTGGCTGTTAATTGACAACAGCCCGTCAATGAATTTTGGTTCGGAGCAGAAAAAAATTGACATTGCCTGCGCGCTTTGTCTGTTGTTTGGTTTTTCCGTTGATAGCGTCGGCGACCGTTTGTCTGTTTCTGTTTTCGGTTCAGACCAGCCCTTCTTTACGGAGCTTGGTTTGGGAAACGATAACGCGCTGACGGCAATTGATTTTGCGTTAAGTAAAAAACATAAAGACGGGTATCACACCGTTTCTATATCGGATTCCCTTTCCCTAATAACCGCTCGCGAACCAACAAACTCCTTAGTTATAATTATTTCTGATTTTTGTTTTAACCTTCCGCTTTCCGCCAAAAATCATATCGGCCATATCGGCAGTTTGCGCAATACTGTCCTGCTTTCAATTATTATTGGAGATAGGCAAGAAGATGATTTGCCCAAAGCTCCGTTAATGGCGAATGTTTTTGATTCCGAAACGAAAAAATATTTCCCGATAGACCTTCGTTCCGCTCATTATGAAAAAAGTTCTTTAGATGAAGAATTGCGTTCACTCAATTCTTATGTCGCGCGGGTTGATGCCAGCGATAAATGCTTCAAACAGTTAGTGAAATTCTTTAGCTCATTACTCTTGTGTAAATGAGCTTTTTTATTGGTTTCGAGCCCGAAATTCCTCGTCTTTAGACGAGGAATAAAGGGCGAGTTCGCCGAAGGCGAATAAAAAATAAAGGGTCGGCGGAGCCGACTCTTCTCCAGAACCCTCCCCTGATGCCGCGTAGCTTGCTACGCGGAGAGGGTTCATATATTATAACCCTAGTTTCTTGACAATTTTGTGAAAGGATTACCAATGAATTCAACTCTATTGATGTTGCTGTTAAGTCCCATGGCAATTAGTCAGGGAAACCCGATTCATGATTACAAGATTGAAGATTTTTATTTTCAGGAAGAAAGTGGGAAACATGTTGGTTTAGGGGTTATAAACAAAGTAGTTGTTACTTTTAATGGCGTTGTTAGTACCGAAGAGAGAGCTATTCTTCTCGCTAAATTAGGAACAACTCCTAAAAGCATCAATAAAATGCGGGAAGAATTAGAAGAGATTAAGACCAAGAAGCTTCCGGATGTTAATAGTAGAATTAGCAAGTTGCTAAATAATGTAACCGAAGAGTATACGCAAGCTCTTCAAGAGAGAAATGATTTGCAATTGAGAGTTGCGATTTTAGAAAAAGAAATCGCAAAAGAGGTTGATATAACCGCAATTAGGACTTTGGATTTCAAAAGTATGGTTCTTACTTTGGGTATTTATCCTCCTTATAATAAGGACCCCGCAGGGAGAACTTTGCTTTTTATTAATCAGCATAATAAGGACTCTCCTAAAATGAGCTTGTTTCCAGTTTTTGTTGTAGATGGTCGTGAGGCCACCTTTAATAACACTATTAAAGTAAAAACTGCTGATGCTATTGACCAAGGCCGTTTGAGGGCTATTTTAAGTGAAATGAATATCGGAAACTTTTATGTTGGCATTGGCACTTCACCAACTGAAAGAGTTTATTATATTACTGTTGATAAACTAAATTTACCGATTAATCTATTGACTTTTGCCAATATGCTTTCTGAAAGTCCTTGGGTTAAATATGCCCAACCATCTCTTCAATTTCTTTCCTCGCCTATTATGGCAACATTTCGCGTTACGCCTAATGGCGCGCCGACTCTCGGAGAAAAAAGAATGCTTGTGGTGAACATTATTATTGATGACCCAAAACTTGAATTGAAAGAAGATGAGATTCCTCAATTAGGACAAGGAAGTTTCAATATTGTTCCTCTTGGCGCCTCTACTATATCTGCTAATGCCGGCGCTTCTAATGTTTTTTTCAAATTTGAAGAGGGGAGTAGAGTGGTTGAGGAAATTGACGGCAAAAAAATATGGACGCTGTCTTACCCTTTTTATTCTTATTCGGTTGGTTCGTATTGGTTTACTTCTTTTGAAGTACCCGTTGAGGGATTGGATGGTGGAGTATTTAGATTTACTCCGCCTAATTTCGGCTTTTCTGTGAGCAGTATAACCAAACCGACTATTTTAGAAGTAACTGATATTCAGTCAATTAAAAATCATCAAATTGATTCTGCGGGAGTTCAAGGTATCTTGGCTGCTGAATTGGGAAGCATCGGGCCTTGGTTTACAACGCAGATTTCAATTGCGACAGCGCTGGTCGTTTTCGGCGTTCTTGTCTGGGCTTGGCCTATAATTGGCGTTGTTTCCTCGGTTCTTCTTAAGAAATCTAACAAGAAGTATGAAAGAAAAGAGCTTCTTAAAAAAATAGATAAATTGGAGCGCGCCATATCCCGCAAAAATTATAGAGATATAGAATCAGCTTTAAGGGAATGCTTGTTTATGTTTGATATTCCGAATAACATTTCTGCCAATGAATTAAGAAAGATAGTTCAGGAAGGCACTGACCAGCATGTTATTTTTTTGGCTTTGTGGGAATTGAACAAAAGGCACAATCCGAAATATCAGCCGAACGCTGATTCATTAAAAATTCTTGAAGAATGTTATGACCTTTGTTCTATTTACGCAGAACGAGAAGGGGGATAAAAATGTTTGACCATCCGTGGGCGTTGTTGTTTTTTGTGGCTTTGATTCCCGTTTTTTTCTTGCGCAGAAATAAATATTTTGTGAAGATTGGGTCGCTCATTAAGCATGCTCCGTATTATAAGAAGAAAAAGGGGAAGATTATTTGGAAGGAATACTTCCCCTCTTTTTTATTTATTTCAGGTATAAGCTTATTAATTTTATCGGCGGGTGATTTGTGGATAGGATATTCAGAGCGTTCAAAAAAATATTTATTGCATAACTATGTGCTGATAAATGATGGTTCGGGGTCAATGACGATGTTTAAAGAAACCATCCCCGCCCTATTGTTTGGCAACAAGACCTTTTTTGACGCTTTGAAAGAATCCGACAGAAAAGACAATGAACGTGATTTAGTGGCGCAAATAGTTTTTTCTAACGGCGCTTATGTGATTTCTTATTTTAGAGAGGACTATGACAATCTTATGAGAAAAATGGAATTGGTTGATTGGAAGACGTCCCCGTTGAATCAAGGCACTGATGCGGGTAGCGGTTTTTGGAGCGCTATTCAATTGGCATTAAAGAAAAATGTTTATAATGGCGGTCATAATTATTCTCCTGAAGAAATGAAAATGTTAATTGCTCGCTCGCGAGGATGGGAGGGTGATTTAAAACTTAATAAAGCATTGGAAGAAAAAACAACTATTATCAGACAAGAATTGACTGGTTATGTATTTATTGTCTTTACTGACGGGGTTTTTGATTTAGGGTCGACACCTCAATTTATTTCTCCCAAGAAGACCATTAATCTTTGTGAGCGGTTAGGCATCACAGTTTATATTATTAGCGTCGGCTCTGCCAATGTTGATTTACAGAAATTAGTTAGAGCAACGGGTGGCGATATGCTTTTTCTTAAAACCAGCAAAGATCGCCAAGCCGTAGCCACGCTGTACAAAAAAATTGCTGAAAGAGAATCAAGGTCTACAAAAAATTATATTGAGCAAAAAAAACATTATTATTACCGTTGGTTTGCTCTGCCCGCCTTTACTTTACTGTCTTTCTGGATTGTGTTAAAGAATACTGTAAGTAGGTCCTTGACAGAATCGTAATGGAGGTAAGCTATGAAGAAATTTATTGTGGCCGGGATTTTATCCCTCCTGTTTCTTTCTGTCGGTCTTGTGTGGCTATATCAACTTTATTCAAAAGAACAAAAAATTGAGAAAGCAAATATTGCCATCCAAGAATTTCAGCAGAAGAAAGAAAGCCAGCATGAAAAATTGCTTTCGGCATTAGCTGATTTAAGTAATGTAGAAAAACATCCTGACCCAGAGGAAAGAATTAATACATTGGAGCCCTTGAAAGTTTTGACAGGCGATTCTAATAATCCCAAAGAACCTTTTCAGATTAGATCTCAATTAGAATTAGCCCTGGCTATTGCTTATTATGAGACGGCTGAAGATCGTCTTTATCGGACGCAAAGTTTGTTAGTTCTTTATGGAAATCTTCCCAGTAACGATATGAACCCTTTGGTAATGGAGAATTATAATTCCGCGCTGGAGAACTATAAAAAGGCAAAAGAAGAAATTGATAAAATAAAAGAAATCAAAGGAGATGATGATTTTAACTTTGCGCTCCAATACGCGCGTGGCAATGTCTACTACAGGGTGTTGCAAATTTTGGCAGAAGATGACGAGAAAAGAGAGTTCTTTGAACAAACAGCTTTGGCTTGGGAGCGCGCGTTGGATTTCCGAGTTAAGGACCAAGATGCGCAAATAAATTTAGAATTATTAAAAACTAATCAGCAACAATTGCTGATGGGAGCGACTGATAGCGGTCTTGAAAAGTTAAGACACATTCCGAATCTGACCAGACCGCAACACTCTATTGGTTTAAGACCGGGGGAGTTTTAAAATGGGATTTGACGCACCCGAGTACCTCCAACTGTTTTGGCTTTTGCCGGCAGTTGGATTTTTTTACCTACTTTCTTGGATGGCATATTGGCGATGGCAGGAGATGTCCAAGAAAAAACTTTATCAGTTTCAGGTAAAATTACCGTCGTGGTTTTTGAGGTTTTTTAAGGCCTTCGGATATTGCTTTGCGCTTTCTCTGATTGTTCTGGCATTGGCCGACCCTTACTATCAGAAACCCGTTTCAGAAAATATTTACAAAGGCGTGCGAGTTTATTTTCTGGTGGATATTTCTAATTCAATGGAGAGCGCCGAAGATGTTTTGCCGAATAGATTGACTGCTACTAAGAAAGAAATTGAGAATTTTTGTCTTAATCTTGAAGGCGATTATGAGTTCGCCGTTATTCCTTTTGCCAGCGATGCCAGCAGTTATTATTTTACGCCCGCCGTTTCAAAGCCAGCTTTTATTGATGCCGTGAGAGAACTTGACGGCGACCTTATTTTTTACGGAGGCACTGATTTAATAACGGCATTTTTGGGATTAAAGGAGATGGTTGATGGTTTTGGTTTCAATAAAGAAGATACTAATTTAGTGGTACTGCTCTCTGATGGTGGCAAAGAAGAAGCGTTTGCCATTAATAGGTCTGAATTACAGCAGGCGATAGGCAATGTCGTTCAATTTAATTTTAAGATTTATACGTTTGGCGTTGGTGGACTTAAACCCGCGCCTTTAGTTGAGCGCGGAGATAATGGAGAATTCATTTCTTATCTAAAAGATGAAAAAACCGGCAAAAGATATTATTCGGTTTTAGACGAAGGTATTTTGCAAAGCGTTGCCGGGTGGGGCGGTGGCAAATATTTTAGGTTTGAAAATCCGGGCGATTTAAACAATAATTTGAAAAATATTATTGAAGAAAATCGTCAGCTGAAAGAAGTGAGAACGCGTTACGAAAAAACATCATTGAGATTTTTGTTTCTCTGTTCGGCGATAATAATCTTCATATTAGGCAGAGGAAAATAATACTCCGATTAGCATCGGAGTTTTTTTATTGACGAACATTCTTAATTTGATAATCTTAACTTAGATTGTTGAAATCTGAATAAGGAGTGTTTCTAATGATTAAGACCAGGGCATTGATTGGCGTTCTTTTTGTTTTTATCTCTATTTGCATTTTACCTATTTCCGTTATGGCTGTGGAATTGCCTTTTTATTTTCCTGACGGCATTAAGACAACTACCGATCCTGTAAATCAATGGCAAGAATACAATCGTTACATTAGCGTTACTGATGATGAAAATCACAGTGATAATTTAAATAATAGAATTTTTGTTTTAGCAAGCGATAGTATTGTTTTTCAAACTGATATTTCCAGCACCTGTACGGCTGATAAAAATACTCATATGAAAATTATTCTTGACCAATTTGTGCGTGTGGATGGAAAAATTAGAGTTACTACGATGAATGGCCAGAGGTTTATTAGCGAGGAAGAAAAAGACATTGTTATTAATTATTTAATTACCATGGCGAATCAAGCGGCTGACAATGATTATAATTTTTATAAAGATTTTACTGATAAAGCTATCAAAGCGCGCGCGTTGAAATTGGGGATTTCAGAAAAAGATTTTCGCGACTTGCTTGATAAGAAACTTACGGGAAAAAATATCACTTACAGAGAGTACAATCTCATTCCCGGACAGTGCCTTCGTTCCGATTTCATTCCCAGAGAACTGCATTTAGGATATACGCCCAGCGTCAACGCTATTGGAGTAACTTGGTTGAATTCAGGCATTGTCTATTATAATCCGCAGGCCTCAATATTCGACTATTTAATGGGAAAGCCCTTAGTACTTGGCCACGAAATGGTTCATGTTAATACTAATCTGCAAAGCTTGCCGGTTGCCTTGGCCTTTGACGTGGAAATGATGGCGAGTTTGCCGCAGGTTCTGTATTTTGAAGACAAAATCAATTTGATTAATCACAATTACGCTAAAAATTTGCGCGAATTGATGTGGGTGTATAAAGGATTTGATTTTAATAAGGTTAAGGGCGAGTCCGTTGTTTTGAATCTTGGCGGAAATTTAATTGTTGATGAGAAAAAATATCGTGAACATTACTATAAATTGAATAATTTGAAGGTAGAGTTTCTAGATCTTTTTCGCGATGATATCATTCCCGAATTTTATTCAGATATTCTTTTCTGGACAGCTATGAATACGAAAATGGGAGATAAAAATCTTGTATTTCAGATTATGATGGCTAAATTTTATACTCCCGCCATTATGGGCGGGAATACCGAAAAGTGGCTGGCGGAGCATATTATAGAAATTAATGGAATGGCAAGAAACGCTTATAACAAAAGCGGCACTGCTGAAGGAGTAACCTATAGAAGTGAATTTTTAAATCAAGCCAAATCTTTAAGTTACACTGAAAAACAACAATTAGCGGCTTTGCACTATTCTTATAAGTTGTTTTTAATAAGGAGAGGCGTGAAGGGTGTGGTACAAGTTAATTATTCAATGTTGACGGCTGATTTAGCGCAAGGTCAACTGGAAGTTTATTCAAGTATTTATAACGCTCTTCGTGTGAGTAACAAGCAATATGTTGATTATGTGCCTGGCTTGCGGGAAGAATTTGCTCATAAAGAAGAAGTCATAAAGGCGATTAGTGATACTGTGCGAATTTGTTCATTAAATAGCAAGTTTAAACTATTAGTTGATGACGGCGGATTTCCTTATGTATATGACGCAAGGATTTTTTTGGTAGACGACCTTTCTAAAAATTTTTCTTTTACGACATCTAAATTGGAAGAAGCGCAAAAAAAATCTCTTCTTAAAGTTATTGAAGAGGGGAGTTTTTCGTTAAAGAAAAAGCTTGACCATAAGGAGGGCGATCCTGCTGTTTGGGCGTCCAAGACAATGGATTTGCTTTATTTCGTTGGCTTAAAGATTATGGACAACAACAATCCCGATGACAATCAACTGGATTTGATTGAGGTGTATCGCTATAAAGACGGCGTTAAGGAAAGCAAGCCCTTTGTTAAAATCTTTTTTTCAAATGACAGGCAAAGTCAAATTTTGGTTCTGGATATGGATAAGGAAGGCGAGCCGGGATTTGGTTTGCCGGATATTGTTGAAACGATTACTGATATTAATGGCATAGAGGATGTTATGAAAAATGGTTTTTTGATTAGCGTGTCTTTCGCAGGGTCTTTTGGAGCGGTTGAAATGCCGTCTGATAAACCACTGCCTCTATCTACTGACACCGAGTAAAGCCCGAATAGCGGGCTTTTTTTGTGGTTCGACAAGTTTATTATTAAATGTTATTTTGTTTTAAAAGGTGGGGTGGCCGAGAGGATTAAGGCGGCACTCTTGAAAAGTGTTATGCTCAAAAGGCATCGTGAGTTCGAATCTCACCCCCACCGCATCAGAAACAAAACAGGGCATAAGACCCTGTTTTGTTTCTGCTGTTGAGGGTGAGATTCGAACGGGAAAGGGTCGGGAAACGGGAGTTTCCCGTGTAGGAAGGCAGGTCGCGAAGCGACCGTTGGAAACCGAGGGTTTCCAAATTGTTCGAGTAGCGATAGCGCTCACCCCCACCGCCATCCATAAATTAAAAATCCCCCTCTATATTTGATATGAAGGGGGGTCATCGTTTTTTGTCATAATGTCAGCAATTTCAAAAGGGGTTCGGGTTTCTTCCTTGCTAAATCTTAGTTGCCATTCTTTTTCAAAAACATCAAAAGAAACCGGATGACAAGTTTTATCTGTAACAAGATGTTTTTTGTTATCTATTGCTCCCCACGCATTCTCACAAAAATCATATATAGACCATGAATTGTTTTTTAAATGGAAGAACCAACAAACTTTTTCTTTAGGGCATTTCCCGGCCGAATCATCTTCGTTATAATCTTCTGGACCCGCGAATTCTTTTGATTCATTAATACTATAACACCAGGCCCAGACTTGCAGTTGGCAGGAGGCAATATTATTTAAACCGAACGGCGGATCGGCTCGCTGTAGTACGGTTTCCCAATCTTTCAATAAGTCCTCGTAATTAATTCTTTTATAACCAACGCCGTTCTTGTTTTTATCAAATTCTTCTTTATCTAAATTACTCCAGTTATTTTCTTCTTTGTCATAAAAAATCCAGTCAGAATGGATGTCGTCCGGATTGCAGGGATGCTTCAGATGAAATACCCAATAAAGTCGTCTTGGTTTTTTAGGATTTTTATAGAACCAGACATCAGGAAGTCCCAGCATTCTACTTCTCCTTTCAAAGTCCTTCTCCTTCAATTTTATGCTTCCGTAAGAACATCGGCAAGATCGTCATATTCTCCAGAGACTAATTATTGATAATTTTGTTTTTTCTCCGGCTATTTTATTTTCCAGTTCTTCTTTTGTAAGAAAATCACTTTCAGCGGGAAAAAACTCAATTTTGTATTGTTCTCCTAAAACTTTTTTAAAAATATATTCCGCGCGTGGCAAATGATATTCAGAAGTTACTACCCCCACATCGCGCCAATTATTTGGTTCTAAAAATTTATTCTTAACAAAATAAGCATTGCCGATAGTATCTCGGGAATCTTCTTCCAGCAGGATTTTTTCTGTTGGCACGCCAAGTAAAACGGCATATTCTTTCATTATTTGAGCTTCTGTTCTTGCCGGTATTGGATTTTTTGAAAAACTTGCCTTGCCTGATAAAATCAAATGATTTGCGTATCCGGAATTAAAAATTTTCACAGCTTTTTCTATTCTGGATTTTGATGTTAAAGAAATTTCTCCATTAGCATTAATGCCGCCTCCTAAAACAATAAGAGCGTCTTTCATGATTGTAGTTTAGCTCATTTCTCTTTTATAGAAAACTGGGGGGTTTTATTACATTTGACACATTATATTTTTTGTTTTATCCTGCGGTTTGCTAGCACCTTGTCATTGCAAGAAAGGAGTCATTATGACACACGAAGTCCCGGAAGGTCTTTATTATAAGATTCTTAGAAAACTTGATGACATCAAGCATCAACTTGAACAAAAAGGCGGCTGTCTTCACGATCCGAATGCCATTCATACCGCTCTTGAACTGATTGTTAATGGCGATTTTGAAAGATTTATGAAAATAGAAGAACAAATAGATGGCCGCACTTTTCCTCTTGAGGTTGATTTCGATATGCCAGTTTCGGAGCTGATTATGCTTGGCCGGTATGATTGGTGTGGTCCCAATGTCATTCATTATCTGCCAAGAGAACAGCGGCGAGGCAAGGCAAATGTTGTGGTTGAATTGATGCGTTTTAGTTATAAAATAGAAAATAATAAGGTGCTTTGCTGTATGGATAAAATGGGTTTTCGTCCAGCAACAATTCACGAGCTTCTTTTTTTAGGGATAAAATTTCCTCAATTGCAGTATGATTTTCCCATTATCGCATTGGGTTCTATTTGGGAGGGACCGAATAGGGCATTATTCGGTCAAATTCTTGACAGCGGCGGTAAATCAGGAAAGAAGAGAACTCTTGATTCGGTCTATATCGGAAAAAAATGGCACGAAATGTGCCGGTTTGCGGTCGTGCGCAAGTGACACAGCGTTATCTAGCTTTGGCTACCACCAAAGCTAGAATTTTTTTAACGCCGCCAGCTTTCAAAACGCGCGCCGCTTCATTTAGAGTCGCTCCTGAAGTATAGACATCATCTATCAATAAAATATTTTTCCCTTTTAATAATTCAGAATTATTTATAGAAAAAGAATTTTTAATATTATCTTCGCGGGATTTATAATCTTTCAGGTCAGCTTGGGTCTCGGTGTTTTTTATTCTTATCAAATTATTTTTAATTATTTCCATTCTTAATTCTTTACTAATATAATTCGCTAAAACAGCGCACTGGTTAAAGCCCCTTTGAAACTCTCTTTTTTTATGAAGAGGTACATAGATAATTGAAAAATCTTTTAGAGTCGTGTTTAGATTCTTTAAATAGTTTGACAATAATTCTGAAAGTGGTTCGGCGGCGCTCATCCAGTATTCATATTTAAATTGCCAGATTAATTTTTTAATTATTTCATTATCGTAATGGCAGGCGGGAGCTAAAGAGTAATGAGCTTTAGGATGACACTCGTTTTTTTCTGGAGTGCGGCGAAGGCAAACGGGGCAAAAAAGGGAGTCGTATAGGATAACCGAGCTGAGGCATTGTTGGCAAATAATTTTATATTTATCGCTTTTATTAAGATTTTTTTTGCAAGTAAGACAGATTGGCGGAAAAATAACGTCTAAAACAATGTTTTTTATTGTCCGGAGCATAGTAGTGTTATAATTAATAGAAGAATAGCATGTTCAATTTTCTAAAGAAAATGATTTTTAGACCCTCCTATTTGGGAGTTGACATAGGCACAACCTCTATAAAAATAGTTGAGATTTCTTCCGGCAAAAACAAGCCCCGATTTATTAATTACAGCTTACTGGAAGATTTAGGTTATTTGGAAAGACCAAATACCGCCCTGCAAACAAGCACCCTTAAATTATTTGAAAAAGAAATCATAAAACATATTCGGCTGATGATAAAAAAAGCCGGCTTCAACAGTAAAAATGTTGTTGCTTCTCTGCCGTTTTTTTCCGCTTTCACCACTATTATAGAAATGCCGTTGATGTCTGACGAAGAGTTGGAAACGGCTCTGGGATTTAAAGCGAGGCAATATATTCCATTGCCAATTTCCGCGATAACTTTGGATTGGATAAAGGTGGGGGAAAAAGAAGACGGAGACGGCAAAAAAAGACAGCAAATCTTTCTTATTGCGATTACAAATGAGCAAATAGAGAAATATAAAAGAATTTTTTATGCCGCTGGCCTTAACTTAACGGCCTTAGAAATAGAAGGAGTCAGTTTAGCAAGAGCGTTGACTGCCGGCATTGATGACGCTGTTTTGATTATTGATATAGGAGCGCGCTCCACTAATTTATCAATCGCGCGCGATGGCGTGCTTCAACTTATCAGCCAAACCGACTTTGCCAGCGCTTCTCTAACCCACGCCATATCTTCCGGTTTGGGCATTAATAGCCAAAGGGCGGAGGATTTAAAGAAACAGCGAGGACTTTTAGATGTCGGTATCGGTTTGGAACAGGAGTTATCCACACTAATGAAACCTATTCTGGATGTTACAATCAATGAGGTGAGGAAGTTAAGAGAAAATTACAAAAATACTTATCACCAAGAAGTAAAAAACGTGATTTTGACAGGCGGCGGCGCCCAGCTTTTAGGCATTGAGAGCTACTTTGAAGACGAACTAAAGTTGCCCGTAAGCAAGGCCAATCCATTCTCGGGATTATCCTATGATTCTCGGACAAGCGCCTTCGTTAATTCTTTGGGCGTTCTGTTGCCGGTTGCCGTCGGCGCTTCTTTGAGGAATTTTAAACTTTAAAATGTTGCCTATCACTCCAGTTAATATGAGCGAAAGGTTGGGGCCTGAAAAATTACCGGTAGGTTGGCCTTGGAAATTTTTTCTATTTTCTTTGCTGGTTTTGGTTACGGCGGTGGTTTTATATTTCAGTTTAGAATTCGGTTACAAGCCGTTTTTAAATAGCAGAATTGATTCTCTTAACCAATCCATTGACCAATTAAGCCAAACAATTCCCAAAGAGCAACAGGATAATTTAATCAGATTTTATTCCCAAATAATTAATTTGCAGGATTTATTAAAAAATCACGTGAACGTGTCAAAAGTTTTTAATTTTTTACAAAACAATACTAATAAATCCGTTGCTTATAGCAGCGCTGATTTAAGAGTGGGGGAGAGGCGATTGAATTTAGAAGGCACGGCCAGTAATTATGAAATTTTTGCGCAACAACTGGAGGCGTTCAACATTGCTTCCGGCGTTGAAAATCTAGTAGTCAATGAATCCAGCGCCATAGAAGGTCGCGTTAGATTCAAGTTATTTCTTATTTTAAAAAATGAAATCTTCCGCTAAAAGGGCAATAAGTTTATTGGTGGCATCATTATTTTTTATATCGGCTCTGGCGGTTTACGCTGTTTTAATTAAGCCCGTTTATGAAGACGCGCTTGTTCTGCGCGGCACTCTTGCCAGCCAAAAGCAATTATTCAATGAACAAGAAAAAGCTATGCAAAAAATTAACGACCTTGTTCAAAGGTATCAGGGAACGGGAAAATTACAGGATGTCATTTCGCTTTCTTTGCCTTCAACAGAAAATATTTCTTCCGTTTTTAGCCAGTTATACGCCATTGCTCAGTCCAGCGGTGTTGGCATTGAGGTCTTTGGCGTTCAACCGCTGGCTATTAAGCCCGCCGCAAAAGATGATTTGGTCAGGGACTTGGGGACTTTGCGATTGAATGTGAGATTAATCGGCCGCTATCAGGATTTTAAAAATTTTTTGAGAGGGCTGGAAACAAATATCAGATTGATGGATGTTGTAAATCTTAAAGTAGATAGAGCAGGCACTCCCATTCAAGATGTTTTCTTATATAATTTGGTCGTGGACGCTTATTATCAAGTTAAATAATTTTATATGGCAATTATTTTAAAACAACAACAGAAAAAAACTAATTGGTTTGCTTTGCTAACCTTTGTCTTTTTGCTGGCAGTAATTTTTGGTGGCGCTTATTTCTTATTTTTTGCTTCTTCTCCTGGCATTGAGATAATAGCGCCCGCCTCTTTCCAATCAACAGCCGAATTATCGCGGGTGGAGTTTGACCCCTCTCAAATTATTTCCAATCCTACTTTAAAAACATTGCGACAATATGGCAATTTACCAAATGTTGGTAATTTGGGTCGCGACAACCCTTTTCTGGGTTTTTAAGAATTATGATTGAAAACAGAGCCATATTAAATTCTTTAATAGAAGCTAAATTATTAGACATTGAGCAGGCCGACAATCTTATGAAAGAATCGGAAGCAACTCGCCAAAGAGTGGAGGATATTATATATGAAAAAAGATTAGTAGACGACGTTGAGGTGGTAAAAGTAAAAAGCCGGATACTAAATATTCCTTATACAAAAGTAAGCGTTGCGGATTTAACGGCGGATTTACTGAAATTGATTCCCGAAGAAACGGTCTCCAATTATAAAGTCGTTCCGATTTCCAGGACAAAAGATATGCTGGTAGTGGGGATGGTTAATCCTGATGATATCAAAGCCCAGGAGGCGTTGAGATTTATCGCCAAGCAAAACAAAATCAGCTTGGGCGTTTACTTAATTGCGCCGTCCGATTTGGAATTGGTTTTAAAAAAATATTCACCTTTTGGCTCTCAAATTCAAGCGGCTGTCAAGTCCTTAAATATCAAGCCGGGGCAGAGAATGGCGGATGCTACCGCTGTTACCGAAGACGCTCCCATTATCAAGATTGTCTCTTCCACTCTTAAAGAAGCGGTTAGCGCCGGCGCTTCCGATGTTCATGTGGAACCCCAAAGAGACAGGTTAAGGATTCGTTTTCGCATTGACGGGGTCTTGCAAGAAGTGTCTACTTTGCCGCTTGAGCTTCATCAGCCGATAATTTCCCGCATTAAAATTCTTTCTAATTTAAAAATTGACGAAAATCGCATTCCGCAAGATGGGCGTTTTAGAACTATTTTGTTTGGGCGCGATATTGATTACCGTGTTTCAACCTTCCCCACTCCATCCGGGGAAAAAATTGCCTTGCGCGTTCTTGACCCGCAAATTGGCTTAAAAAAATTAGATGAATTGGGTTTGGTCGGCCATAATGCGGAACTAGTTCAAAAGGCCTTAGAAAGGCCATTTGGCATGATTTTGATTACCGGTCCGACCGGTTCGGGAAAAACAACAACCCTTTACGCTCTGTTGCAGGGTTTAAATAATAATGATGAGTATAATATTGTCAGTTTAGAAGACCCTGTTGAATATACCATTGACGGCGTTAATCAATCGCAAGTGCGTCCGGAAATCGGTTATGATTTTGCTTCCGGGCTAAGGCAAATATTAAGGCAGGACCCGGATGTGATTATGGTGGGCGAGATTCGCGATTCGGAAACGGCGTCTTTGGCGGTGCACGCCGCTTTGACCGGCCATATTGTTTTATCCACTTTACATACTAACAATGCCATTGGGGTCATCCCAAGATTGATTGATATGAAAGTTGACGCTTTTCTTTTGCCATCGTCATTGAATATAATGCTGGCGCAAAGATTATTGGGAAAATTATGCCAGAGTTGTAAAAAAACCAAAAATCCGCCTCCCGATATTGACGATTTAATTAAAAAAGAAATTGGCAAACTAAAAACTCCACCGGCTGACGGATATAAAATATATCATTCTACGGGATGCAAGGAGTGCAACAATAAGGGCATTAAAGGGAGGGTGGCTATTTTTGAAGTTTTAGAAATGAGTCAGGCGTTAATGGAGGGCAATCTCGCTGAAGAAGCTAAGAAACAAGGCATGGTTACAATGAGGCAGGACGGTTTGCTAAAGGCGATAGAAGGACTGGTGAGCGTGGAGGAGGTATTAAGAGAGACGAGCGAATCGTAATCATATATAATTGTATTATGGATTACAAAAGTAAACTTGACGAACTTTTATTAGCCACTGCCAGACAAAATGCGTCCGATTTACATATCGCGGTGGGGCAGAGACCGACTTTGAGAGTTGACGGAAAATTATTGCCTTTACAAAAAGAAGAAATTGTTACTCCGGAAACCGCGCAAGGATTGGTTATGGTCATGCTTTCTTCAGAACAGAAGAATATTTTTTTACAAAAAAAAGAACTTGACTTCTCTTATTCTCTGGAAGACAAGGTAAGATTCAGGGTTAATGCTTTTTTTCAAAAAGGATTTTTAGGAGCGGCTCTGCGTTTGATTCCTCCGAAAATACATACCATTGAAGAATTAAATCTGCCCTCTTTACTGCACGATTTTACCAGAATCTCCCAAGGATTTGTTTTGTTGGTAGGTCCGGCAGGTCACGGCAAGTCAACAACTTTAGCCGCTCTTATAGACGAAATTAATCATAATCGTACTGACCACATTATTACCATTGAAGACCCTATTGAATATTTATTTGTTCAGGACAGGTCTATTGTTTCCCAAAGAGAAGTCGGTCCTGATACTTTAGGATTTCATAAAGCGTTGCGGTCAGTTTTACGTCAAGACCCCGATGTTATTATGGTTGGAGAAATGCGTGATACTGTATCTATTTCAACGGCAATGACGGCGGCGGAGACGGGACATCTAGTTTTTGCGACGCTTCATACTAATTCGGCGGCGCAGACGATAGACCGCGTTCTTGACAGTTTTCCGGCCGAACAGCAAGGGCAGGCAACATCACAGCTGGCGGCTACGCTGGTAGCGATTATTTCTCAGCGTCTAATACCACGCGTTGACGGTGGCAGAGTGCCAGCAGTGGAAATCATGATTGTTAATTCCGCTATTCGCAATCTGATTCGTGAAAGAAAGACCTATCAAATTGATTTAGTAATTGAAACCAGTTCGCAAGACGGCATGGTAACTTTAAATCGTTCGTTGGCCTCCTGGGTGCAAAAAAGAGTTATTTCTTTGGAACAGGCGGAGCTTTATTCTCCCAACTCCGCCGAATTAAAAATATTATTGGAAAGAATTTCATAAACTATGAAATTAAAATATAGCGCCAGAACTAAAACAGGAGAACTGCAAATTGGATTTGTGGAGGCGGTTACCAAAGAAGCGGCCGTTAATATCTTAAACGGCCATGATTTGTATGTCTTGAGTATGGAATCAATGGAAGCGCCGATTTGGTACGGCAAGTTTTTAATTTTTTTTAATCGCGTTCGCAGAATTGACCTGATGGTTTTTACCAGGCAATTGGCCACAATGCTTGAATCGGCGGTTCCTTTAAACGACGCTTTAAAAAGTCTTTACAGGAATACTCATAATGTCGTTTTGAGAGAGGCGATTTTTGAAATTTCCACCGATATTGATTCCGGCCTTTCATTGTCGCAGTCCCTGGAAAGACACGCGAATATTTTTTCGGAATTTTACATTAATTTAATTAAATCCGCTGAAATAACGGGAAGAATTGAAGAGGCGATGAGTTTTTTGGCAGATTATTTAGAGAAAGAAACTATATTGGTTTCTAAGGTTAGAAATGCCATGATTTATCCAATTTTTGTTATAGTTTTATTTGTATTAACGGCAGGCGTATTGATGGGTTTAGTTTTTCCTCAAATTGAGCCGATTTTTCGTGACGCGAACGTGTCCTTGCCTTTAATTACCACTATTTTTTTGATTATAGGCAATTTTCTGGCTAACTGGTGGTTTGCTATTATTTTTATTTTACTCATATTTTTTATTTTGCTTTTTGATTATTTTCAAAGCGACGAAGGAAAGGTGGTTTACGACCAATTACTGTTAAGTTCACCGATTATCGGCCACTTGTTTAAGCAATTTTATGTGGCCCGTTTTGCTGACGCAACCAGTATTTTAATTAAGGGGGGCATACCGATAGCCCAAGCGATAGAAATAAGCGGTCATACCACTACCAGCATTAATTATCGGGATGCTTTGCATGAGGTGGCTGATAAAATTCGCCAAGGCCAATTATTATCCCAATCCCTTGAAGAATATGAGTTTCTTTTCCCCTCATTAGTGAGCCAAATGGTGGCGGTGGGAGAAAGCACCGGCCGTTTGTCGGAAATGTTTAACAGAATTTCTCAATTTTATACCAGAGAAGTTGATAATTTAGTCAATAATTTAGTTGAATTAATTCAGCCAAGTTTAATGATTTTAATTGGAGGATTAGTGGGTTTATTATTTGCGGCAATTCTTTTGCCGATATACAATCTAGTGCAAGTGTTTTAGGGTTGGAATTTTTAAAAACATATAGTACGATTATAAACATGAGTGAAAATAGGGCAAATAAAGGATTCACATTAATAGAAATTCTTATTGTTATTTTTATAATCGGCCTATTGGCTTCCGTTGTTTTAGTGGGCTTAGGCTCTTTTAGGCAGAGAGGCCGAGATACTAGGCGTGTTGCGGACTTGCGTTCAGTTCAAAACGGACTGGAACTTTATTACAGTAAAAATGGTTCTTATCCTCAAATCAATAATTGGGCCGGTCTTCAAAGCGAATTGGTTAATTCGGGAATTGGCATTGAAAATATTCCCAACGACCCGGACAAGAGGGCGGTTTATGAATATGCGGGCGATGGGCAGAGTTATGTCTTAAAAGCGGTTTTAGAGGACAAAAATAATTCCGTTTTGCGCGAGGATATTGATAGTTTGCAATTTGGCTCTGTTGATTGCGGTCCGGCTAGCGAAGATGACAGATATTACTGCGTTAAGTTTTAGCCCCTCGACCTTGCTCGGGACAAGCCTTTTTGTTTTTGGTTTAATGGTGGGTAGTTTTTTAAATGTGGTTGGTTTGCGTTATCAAAAACAATCTTTAGGCGGGCGTTCTTTTTGTCCTCACTGCAAAAAGAAACTAAATTGGTTTGAATTGATTCCTTTACTAAGTTTTGTTATTCAATTAGGCAAATGCCGCGGGTGCCGTAAAAAAATTTCTTGGCAATATCCGATAGTAGAGCTGATAACCGGTTTTATTTTTTTATTGCCTTTGTATTTTTATAATTATTATTATTTCCCTCCGCATGCTTATAGAGAATGGTTGGCTTTAATTTGGTTGCTGATTGCCTTGGCAATGCTTGTTCTGTCAGTTATTGATTGGCGGCAGATGATTATTCCTGACGGGATAAATATTTTTTTGGCTGTAATGGGTTTTGTTTTAATGTTTTTGGGCTCAACTTCTTTTTTAAGAAATTACAGCGAATGGCTTGCTCCGAGCCGCGTTGAAGGGCTTGCCGGCATATTTATAAATCATTTCCTTGCCGGTTTTATTGGAACGGCGTTTCTGGGAATTATTGTTCTGTTAACTTGGGGCAGGGCAATGGGCATGGGGGATGTAAAGCTGGCAGGAGCGATGGGTTTAATTTTAGGTTGGCCGGATATTACGCTGGCTTTATGCTTGTCTTTTTTAGTCGGCGGTGTTTGGGCTTCAATATTATTGTTGTTGAGAAAGAAAAAATTAAAAACCATGGTGCCTTTCGGCCCGTTTTTGGTAACCGGATTCTGGCTGGAAATATTTTTTGGCCACCAGATATTAAATTGGTATTTTAGTTTTATATAACATGTTCGAAATAAAATCCCAAGCACCAAGTTCCAAATCCCAACAAAGCCCCAAACCCCAAATTACAATACTTAATATTGGGATTTGTGATTTTAAGATTTTATTGGGATTTGGTCATTGGGATTTGGGGTTTTATTAGGTTAATTAGAAATTTAAAAATGCCATAGGGATGTACCTGTGGCATTTAGTTTTTAAAAAAATACATATGAATTAACGCGACTGTTACTCCAACAGAATTAAAAAAAGTATGAGCAGTCCACGACGAAATCATCCCCCCCTTCAGAAATACATTTGACAACAAGAGTCCGGCAACGCCAGCTATCAACATTGACGCCGGATCGCCGTGCAGTGATCCAAAAATAATTGAAAAAATAACGACTACAGACCATAAAACAACTTTGCTATCTGTGAAAAACTTTGTTAATCGTATTGGAACCCAACGAAAAATTGATTCTTCAACAAGGGGGGCTAAGACGGTTATATATAAAATGATAAACAGAAAAGTAGAGGGATTGCGAGAAGCGCTTTTTAACAAGTCCATTACAGGAGAATCATTATTAGGATCTTCGATTGGCAGATTAAGTAGACGGCTTACAAGATAATTCGCAGAGTTAATCAATATTGCGATAACTACTAAAATTAATCCATACTTTAATCCCAAAACGAATTTCGTTTTGTTGTCCACTTTTCTTTCCAGTGCTGATAGGTTTTTAAACGATCTAATGAGGACGCTATCAACTTTTTTTTATGGTGTCAAATAAGATAGAATACTATCATGGGTATGAATAGCAGAAGAGCTTTTACTTTGATAGAAATGCTGATTATCATAAGCATTCTTACCTTTTTGATTTCCGTTTTGGTTCTTTACAATAGGACCGGCGAACGGCAGTTGATTTTGTTAAGAGAAAAAGCAAATCTTATCAGCGTAATATTAAGAGCAAAATCTTTATCTTTAAATACTTTTGTGGAGAATGAGCCGACTTGTGGTTACGGAGTCGCTTTTGAAGAAAAATCTTATTTTATTTATAAGGACTTATCCAGTGATTGCCGTAATACCGACCGTGTTTACTCTGGATTGGCTTTTGGCGAAAAGCTTGATAACGAAGTTCATTCTTTAGATTCCGCTTTAAAATTTTATCGATTGGATATTCATGACATTTTATTCGTTCCTCCCAATCCCCGAGTATATTTAGATGGCGGTCAGTTTCTGGAAGAAGTTCAGATTGGATTGTCTTCGGCGGATGAGAATTTAAAGGTAAATATTTTAATCAACAATGCCGGACAAATCAGTTCATAATAATAAGGGGTATCTTTTAATAGAATCAATAATTGCCATTACATTGGTAACCGTTGGTTTATTGGGAATATTTTCCCTGCTTTCTCGGTCTTTAAGTTTAAATAGAGTTGTTTCAGACCGTGTTAAGGCCGCCTATTTGGCCGCTGAAGGCATAGAGATTGTAAAAAATCTTATAGACAATAATTTGATTCAAGAAAGGCCTTGGAATTATGAAATTGGCGACGGCGAGCACGAAGTTGATTACCGAAGTGTTTCTTTAGCCCCTAGACAAGTTCGTTTTTTAAATTTTAATCCCGTTGACGGATTTTATAGTTACGATAATTTTCAGTCAACAAACTTTCAGAGAACTATCGCCATTAATACTTCAACGGACGGCCAAGAAATAAGAGTGAATTCCAAAGTTAATTGGACTACAAGGGGCGGCGGAAAGTTTGATATTAATTTAGAAGACCACTTTTTTAACTGGAGACAATAATATGAAAAAAGGTTTTACAATGATAGAGCTTTTAGTGGCGATAGGCCTATTTATTGTTGTTATTTCCGTTTCTTCCGGAATTTTTATAAAATCTTTAAGAACGCAAAGGCAAATTGTTTCTTTAATGGCGGCGAATGACAATGCCAGTTTGGCGTTGGAACAAATAATCAGAGAGATAAGAACGGGCAGGGATTTTTCTTCGGGAAAAAGCCAGTTGAGTTTTACAAATTATTTAGAAGAGTCGGTAGTTTATGAGCTGGATTCTAATTCTATTAAGAGAAACGGCAAATCTATAACCGCTAGCAATGTTAATGTTGTTTATTTTAATATCAGTCTTTTGGGGGAGAGATTAAATGACGGCCGTTCAACTAGAGTTACGATTAGTTTAGGAATCAGCGCAAAAGGGGCGTTGGAGTCCTTTGTCACTAATTTGCAAACTACAGTCAGCGCCAGAACGATTGATTCTTAAAAAAGATTGACATTTGCCCATTATTATTTCAAACTTAGGAATAAAATTATGGAATACGACAAACATTATTTAACTGCCGGTCGGTTGGAGGAACTAAAGAAGGAATTAATAGATTTAAAAACTAGAAAACGGCTGGAAATTGCGGATAGGTTGAAGCGAGCGAAAGAATTGGGCGATTTGTCCGAAAATTCGGAATATGTGGAGGCCAGAGAGGAGCAGTCCATAGTTGAGTCAAAAATTTTTGAATTAGAAGAAATAGTTAGAAACGCCGTTTTAATTAAAAAAGATGAAGGCGGTAAGACAGTTCGAGTCGGTTCTACCGCAGTTGTGAAAAAAGACGGCAAAGAATCAAGGTTTTCTATAGTCGGCTCTAACGAATCTAATCCGGAATCCGGTTTTATTTCCAATGAGTCTCCTTTGGGCAAGGCCTTTTTAAATAAGAAGGCGGGGGATGTGGTTAATATTAATACGCCAAGGGGGGAGGTTACATATAAGATTATTAGTGTAGAATAAGTAGTAGATGCTAGATGATTTAATAAACGAACGTTTAAAGAAATTAGCCAATTTTCAGAAAGCGGGCCATTCGCCTTATGCGGCTGAAAGTAAACGAACTCATTTTGCTCAAGACATCAGATTAGGGCAAAATAATGTTTTTGTTTCCGGAAGAATGATGGGGTTGAGAGTGCAGGGAGGCGTTTTTTTTATTGATGTTTTTGACGCTACGGGAAAAATTCAAGCTGTAATAAAAAAGGAAAATATTTCTGATTTTGACCTGTTTAAAAATAATTTAGATATCGGGGACTTTGTTGAAGTTAGCGGCGATATTTTTGAAACAAAAAAAGGAGAAATCAGCGTTGACGCAAAAAGTTTGCGTTTATTGGCCAAGGGCCTCAGGCCATTGCCCGACCAATGGTCTGGTTTAGAAGATACGGAAACTCGTTTGAGGAAGAGATATCTGGACTTGCTTTTTCATCCTGAAGTTCGCGATATTTTTCAAAAGAAGCCCATTTTTTGGGATGCCTGTCGGGCGTATTTAAGGGAGAACGGCTTTTTAGAGGTGGAAACATCCGTTTTAGAATCAATACCCGGTGGCGCCGATGCCGAGCCCTTTATTACTCATCATAACGCCTTGAATATGGATTTTTACCTTAGAATTTCTTTAGAATTGCCTCTAAAAAAAATCCTAGTAGGCAATTTTGAAAAAATTTTTGAAATAGGAAGGGTTTTTAGAAATGAAGGCATTGATAAAGAGCATCTGCAAGATTATAACCAATGCGAATTTTATTGGGCCTATCAGGATTATCAAGGCATGATGAAATTTGTTGAAGAAATGTATAAAGATATTATTGAAAAAACCGCGGGGAGTTTAACAACAAGTTATAATGAGGATTCTATTAATTGGGGTAGAAAATGGGAAGTTCTTGACTACTACCATCTTTTTGAGAAGTATGCGGATTTAAATCTGGAGAAATCCGATAAAGACGACCTCTATCAGAAAGCCGCAGATTTAAATTTGAAACCGGAGAAAAATTTGGGGCGAGGCAGATTAATAGATTTGTTATATAAAAAGTTGGTACGTCCGAATATTATCCAGCCATCGTTTTTAATTAATCCTCCGGTGGATATAGAGCCATTGGCTAAGCGTTTGAATGATGATAAAAATAGAGTGGCGCGGTTTCAGGTTGTCGCTTGTGGTACGGAATTGGGCAAGGGTTTTTCTGAAAATAACGACCCGATTGACCAGAGAAAAAGATTTGAAGAGCAAATGAAATTAAGAGAGGAAGGCGACAGAGAAGCGCAAAGATTGGACGAGGACTTTTTAGAGGCCATGGAATATGGCATGCCACCGTCAGCAGGTTTCGGCTTTTCGGAACGGCTTTTTGCTGTTCTTATGAATAGGCCGGTAAGGGAAACAGTAATATTTCCTTTGATGAAACAAAAGGAAAAATAATGAATTTATGTTAGACATTAGATTGATTCGTGAAAATTCCGATTTGGTTAAAGAATCCCTTATCAAAAGAAATAAGGATTCTAATTTAGTTGACCAATTTTTGGATTTGGATGAGAAATGGCGTTCTCTGACCACAAGTATGGATAAATATAGGGCTGAACAAAATGTATTAAGCAAAGAACGGAAGATAGAAGAATCTAAGTCGGTAAAAGAAAAAATCAAATCGCTTAACATTGAAATGTTAGAATTGGAAAGAAAAAGAAATGATTTATTAAACGATTTTCCCAATATCGTGGCCAGCGATGTTCCAGTGGGAAAAAACGAATTAGAAAACGTTGTCTTAAGGGAGGTGGGCGTAAAACCAACATTTGATTTTAAGCCGAAAGATTATTTATTATTGGCGGAAAATCTAGACATTATTGATGTTAAGAGAGCGGTTAGGGTTTCCGGAAGCAGATTTGGTTATTTAAAGGGCAAAGCGGCTCTATTAGAATTAGCGTTAGTCAGGTTTGCTTTTAGTAAACTGATTGCTAAAGGATTTACACCGATTATTCCTCCGGTGATGATTAGGCCAGAAGTATTTGCCGGTATGGGGAGATTAGCCGCCGACCAAAAAGAAGAGCGTTATTTTTTAGAAAAAGATAATTTATATCTGGTGGGCAGCGCGGAACATACGCTTGGGCCGTTGCATATGGATGAGACATTAAGAGATAGGGATTTGCCCAAAAGGTACGTCGGGCTTTCTACTTGTTTTAGGCGTGAGGCCGGCTCTTACGGCAAGGATACAAAAGGAATTTTACGAGTTCATCAATTTGATAAGGTGGAGATGTTTTCTTTTTCCAAGCCGGAGGAATCAGAAAAAGAACATCAATTTTTGTTAAGTTGTCAAGAAGAATTAATGCGGGATTTGGGGTTGTGTTACAGGGTGATGCAAATTTGTACCGGTGATTTGGGTTGGACTGACGCCAAACAATATGATATTGAGGTTTGGCTTCCCGGTCAGAATCAATATCGCGAGACCCATTCGTGTTCCAATACCACCGATTTTCAAGCGCGGGGTATTAATTGTAAGTATGAAAAAGGAGGATATGCGCATATGTTAAACGCCACCGCTCTGGCTATCGGTAGAATTATTATTGCCATTATAGAAAATTATCAGAATTCTGACGGGGACTTTGCGATTCCCGAAGTTTTAGAAGAATAGCCCGCAATTTCTTACGGGCTATAGTGTAATCAAAACAAACAAAATAAATAAAATGTTCAAAAGAGAATGAGCGCAAATTACCAAAGCCAAGCTTCCAAATACGGAGGTTTTGGACCATTTTTTTTCTAATAAATAAATAATAATGGCTCCGTTCATGACTCCCCCTATGAAAATGAGGGGTTGATATATCGGCGGATATGGGTGGTGAAGAGACCAACTTAGGGTTGGCAGTATTAGCGAGGGCCATAAAACAACGTTTCTTACCCAGTAATTAAAACCAAGAAGTCCGAACATTACGCATAGAAACCATAACGGCCCTCTGTAAACTATTTCTTCAAAAATCGGCGCTTTAACCGCATATAATATAATCGTGTCGCCCACCCCATCATTCTTAATGGAATTCCCGATTCTGTTGCTTACGGATTCAAGCGTAAAAAGGTCATGCCAAGTATTGTAATTATCAAAAGGTTCATCCTGAAATGCGATAAATATCACTATGGTAGCGATAACGCCAATCGCAATTTTACCACAGTAAGTTAAAATGCTCATTCGCCCCTCCTTTTTGCGTTGAGAAGTTCTTTTGTAAGCTAATCATTTGTGTTGTATTTTGTAAATAGACAAGGTAGATTATTAGCGGTGAATAAATATAAAGTTTGGCTAACAATCAATAAGAAAGCCGTTAAGCATAATTTAAATGTTTTTCGAAAAATAATTGGTTCTAAAACAGAGCTTTGGGCTGTGGTGAAATCAAATGCCTATGGTCATGGTTTGGTTTTATTTTCTCAATTAGCGGAAAGTTTTGGGGTTGACGGTTTTTGCGTAGATAGCGTAATTGAGGGAATTAAATTAAGAGAAAACGGCATTACAAAATCCATTTTGGTTCTAGGCCCTACCTTGCCCCATTGGTATCCTTTGGCTTGTAAATTGGATATTACCGTTACCATATCCAACAAAGAAGCATTAGACGACTTAATTCGCTGCCCAATTAAAAAACGTCCGAACTTTCATCTTAAAATAGATACCGGTATGCACAGGCAGGGTTTTTATGCGGAAGATTTAGACGGAATCTTAAAAAAAATTGGAAATCATTTAAAGGGTGTTTACACTCATTTTGCTTCCGCCAAAGATATAAATTACCCCACTTTTAATGAACGGCAATTTTCAAAATTTCAGCAGGCGGTTTTTATACTGGAACGGGCGGGTTTTAATCCGCCGACCGGCGGATTAAAGAAACATATTGCGGCTACGGCGGGAACTCTTATCAATCCTAAATATCATCTTGACTTGGTTAGAATAGGAATCGGCCTTTATGGTTTATGGCCGTCAAAGGAATTGGAAATTCAATTAAACGATAAATTAAATTTTAAGACCGTTATGTCGTGGCATGCGTTGATTAGCGAAGTTAAAGATATTAAAAGAGGGGAATATGTTGGTTATGATTTTACCGAGAAAATGGGACACAATGGTAGAATAGCAATAGTGCCTATTGGATATTGGCATGGATTGCCACGCGATTTGTCTTCTATAGGAGAGGTTTTCATTAAGAATAAATCCGCGCGAATATTAGGAAGGGTTTCTATGGACTTAATTACTATTGACGTAACTAACATAAATTGCAGAGTGGGGGATAAGGTGGAAATTATTCCCGTTAATATAGCGCAAAAATTAGGGGCCTCTCATTATGAAATAATAACTCGCATCAACCCTTTAATTAAAAAGATTGTTCAATGAGATTAGTATTTTTGCTTTTGATTTTTATTATCTCTTTATCCGTCAGTGTTTATTATTTTTGGAATAATTTCTCAACAACTTTAGCGAGCTCTTCGCGGACAAATAATAATAAAATACGAGAATACGGGGTTTTTTGCATTGGAGAAGAACGACCAGACGCTTGTTATTGGTTTGATAATAACGGCGTTTTAAATCAAAAAGCCACTGTTGTTCTGGGCGATGTGTTGCTAAATATTAATGAAATTTCCGATTACAAGCCGGAAAGCAATAAGCAATTTTTAGAAAATAATTTATGGGAAAATATGGCGCTTATTATAGAATTTTTGAAAAGCGGGAAGTTAGATGTTAAAAACGTGTTGTTCATAAGAAGCAGTCAGGATTTAATTATCACAACCAACGATAGCGTAAAAATATTATTTAGTTTAAGATTTAATCCCCAAAATAATATTGCCGGACTTTTATCCGCTTTAGAGAAAAATAAAATGCAAAATGTAAGTCAAATAGATTTAAGAGTGGAAAATAAAATTTTTTATAAATAATATGAATAAACTATCCATCGGCATTATCGGATTGCCCAATGTCGGAAAATCTACGCTTTTTAAGCTTTTAACAAAAAAAGAAGTTAATATCGCCAATTATCCTTTTTGCACCATTGACCCTAATATCGGCGTGGTAACTGTTCCCGATGGACAATTAGAAAAGCTGGCTCAAATGAGCCAGTCGGAAAAAATTATTCCGGCCGTAGTGGAGTTTTATGACATTGCCGGATTAGTTAAGGGAG
>CAYIII010000003.1:0-47296 GCA_964363475.1 uncultured Candidatus Saccharibacteria bacterium | reverse complement strand
TAAGAAAAAAAGATGAGGATTTGTATAAAAAGTTGAGGGATAATCCGGAGAGAGTTAGGATTTTGGCTGGCCTGCCTTGCGGCGCTACTTGTCTTGATGTCGGTTGCAGTGACGGCTTAATCACTTTAGAAATCGCTAAAAATCACAAGAATCTGGTTACAGGCATTGATATTCGTTCTGAAGCGATTAAGCAAGCTAATTTATTCTTAAAAAAATTACCAAAAAATCTGCGCCAGAAAATTAATTTTTTAAAGGCAATGCCGAATGAGCTTATAAAACAAAAAATAAAATTTGACACCGTTTTTTTTACCGAGGTCTTAGAGCACATTGACTATACTGAACACGACAAAGTTCTAAAAGAATTAATAACTTTAATGAATTTCAAGGGCAATTTAATAATTTCTATTCCCAATCGTTATCCCGCCAAACATTATGAAGACGAAGGGAGACAGCGCTGGGACGCGCCGGCTCACAGAGCTCACTTTAGCAAGTTAAGTTTCCAAGCGTTGCTTTCTTGTTATTTTAGAAAAATTAAATTTTATACGCTTCCAAACGATAAAAGGCCGCAAGACGGCATTTGGCTGATTGCCAGCTGTACATTATAAATTTTTTATTGTATTATCACTCTTCATGAAAACCAAAATTATCGCCGAGATAGCTTCCAGTCATAATGGCGATTTGGAATTAGCCAAAGCAATGATTAAAGCCGCCGCCGAGGCGGGCGTTGATTATGTTAAATTTCAGTCGTGGCAGGCAAAAAATGTCAAAGACAATGACCCGGACAAGGCGCGCTATAAAAAATTAGAGTTGTCAGATTTGGCTCATAGGGAATTAATCAATGAATGTAAAAAATATGGAGTCAAGTTTTTAACCAGTATTTTTGATAGAGGGCGGATTCCATTCCTGAAAGGACTGGGTTTGGACACCATCAAAATTCCCAGCACTTATTGCAAATCGGAGGAGATGTTAAAAGAATGCGGAAAGAATTTTAAGACCGTTATTGTTTCCACCGGCATGTCGCATCCGGAAGAAGTTGAGCTGGCCACAAAAGTATTAAAAGGACACGATTACGCTCTTTTGCATTGCGTCTCTATTTATCCGTTGCCCAAAAATAAAGTTAATTTAAAAAGAATGATATGGTTGCAGTCGTTGGCGCCAAAATGGGGATTGTCGGACCACTATCAGGGAAGTGAGGCCTCTAAAATCGCTATAGCTATGGGGGCCGATTTTATAGAAAAACATTTTACTTTAAGCAGGCATTTGCCGCAGGCATTTCATAAGACCTCTGATGATAAAAAAGCAAAACCCATTACGACTCATTTAATAGCCGACGAGCCGGGAGTATTCAAGGAAATTTGTGATTGGCGTGATTTGGTTGCGGAGATGATGGGCGATGGCAATAGGGGTATGTTTAAAGAAGAATTATCAGTAAGAAAAAAATACACAAATCGTTTAGGAAATTAATATGAAAAGAAAGATTTGTGTAGTTATCACAAGCCGCGCTCATTATGGAAGATTAAAATCAGTTTTATTGGCTATTAAAAAGCATCCGCAGTTAGAGTTGCAATTAGTAGTTGGAGCTTCGGCTGTTTTACGCAATTATGGTGAAATATCTGGTTTATTAATCAAAGACGGATTTAAAATTAATTCTGTTTTTTATTCTGTTATTGAGGGAGAAAATCCAATCGCTATGGCCAAAACGACTGGTTTGATAATACTGGAATTAACCACAATATTCAGCAATCTAAAACCCGACATTGTATTTTTACATGCTGATCGTTATGAAGTGTTGGCGGGCGCGATTGCCGCCAGTTATTTAAATATCATGGTGGCGCATAATCAGGGAGGAGAAGTTAGTGGCACAATTGACGAACATGTTCGTCACGCGGTTACAAAATTAGCTCATGTGCATTTCACTACTAATAAGAATACCGCTGAAAGAATTATTAAAATGGGAGAAGATCCTAAAATGGTTTATGCAACGGGTTGCCCGTCGCTTGACTTAATTAAAGGCCTTAATTTAAAAATAACCGCTTCTTTAGCCAAAAAAATATTGCCTAAAGGGGTTGGCCAACCAATTGATTTAACCAAGTCCTATTTAGTAGTTTCTTTTCATCCCGTGACTACAGATTATGGAGAAGGCCGCAAAAGAACGCAATTGCTTTTAGAGACTATAAATGATTTGCAGGTGCCTGCTATTTGGTTTTGGCCTAACGTTGATGCAGGTTCAGATGAGATTTCTAAAATTATTAGAGTTTTTCGAGAAAAAGAAAAATCAAACATTTTTTTTGTAAAAAATCTGTCGCCGGAAAATTATTTACTATTAGTTAATAACGCGATCTGTTGCGTGGGCAATTCCAGCAGTTTTATTCGCGAAGGCTCATTTTTGGGGGTGCCGGCAGTGATTGTTGGAAATCGGCAGATGGCAAGAGAGCGCGCTAAAAATATTCTTGATGTTGATTTTAATAAGCAACAAATAAGCGAAGCTATTCTAAAACAGATTAAGCGCGGCCGTTATCAGCGCGATTATCTTTATGGCAACGGTCAAGCTGTTTCAAAGATTGTTAATGTTCTGGCTTCCGTTAAAATATTCCACCAGAAATTCATTACTTATTAATTTTATAAATTTGCACTTCATCTTGATCGTAAACTTTAGTCAAATCGGGCATTTCATTAAAATTAGCTCGAGCAATTTCCTTTTCTAAAGGACCGATATAGATATAATCAACTTCATATTTTGATTCAATAGTTGCCAAATCGGTCTTTAGCTCTTCGTATCTTTCTACAAGTTTTTCACCAACTGATGTGGGCATAGGCGGTTTATTATACCGGGGATCAATTGAAATATTGATATATAAATTATTGTATATATATTCAATCAGTGAAGGCGAGTATTGAAAGCCCGCTTCGTAGGGGATTTTTTTATTATCTTTATGCTCGCTAAGCTCTTTGGGGTTAAAGGCATCTGATAAAATTTTAGAATCAACTCCAAAAATGTTATAAGTTGACAGTAATCTTTCCTCCAATTCGGAGCTTTCAGCTATTGATCTATAGCCGGAGCCCATAAAAATCTTATTATTAGTGTAAACAGGCAAATAGTTATTGGTAACGGTAGAGGGGGTCATTACTACGGAATTAGTTGGGGTGTTTTCTTTAAGCCAATTAAAAGAATTTATTGCGTAACTGGGGATAGTAAATAATTTGTAATTGTTAAAGCCGTAAGCCGCCTGATTAATAATTGAAAGTATTATAAAACTTGTCAATCCAAAGACAGTCAGATGATAAAAGTATTTTTTACTGAACCACCAAAAATCTTTTAACCACCAAAACAGAGTTAAGGCGGCAAATTTTAAGCCGAACACATTAGTTCTTAGCCAATGATTGGGCATTAAAGAGTACCCTAAAATTACTTGAAGATTAAGACCGACAAAGCCGGCGATAATCAAACTTGAAAAAAGAAGCGCCGTGTTTGTTTTGTTAACTTTTTTTCCAACAAAAATTAATAAAGCGACCAAAACCGCATAAAGGATATAATGTTTATAGATATTTAAATAAATATGTCTTCCCACGTCAGTTTCTAATCTTACTAATGTTTCAAACCAATGGGGATTGGCAATTCTATAAGCAGCCATTTGAAATAAATAGGGAGCGGCCATTAGCTCCATAATAATTAAGACAAATAAAATATTTTTTGCCTTAAGAAAATCTTTTTTTAAAAAAAGAAGGATTGTTAAAAAAATTAAACCCATGCCAAAATAAGCTCCGTAAAAATAATGCATGTGAATCAGAAGTCCTGATATGACGGCGGCCACAATTTTGTCCCAAAATTTGTCGGCAGAAAGAAGTCTGTGGGTGAAAAATACGGCTAGAGCAAAGAAAATAAAAGTAAGAGCGTAATTATAGGTGCGGGCGATATACATTGGCTGGGCGAATTTTATAAATTCGTCCCAGCCACTTATCCAAAGTTTTTCTAAGGGCAAGACATCGCCAATGATAGAAATCCCCACTATTGAAAAAGCAAAAAAACTGCTGAAAATTTTGTCTCGGCTGATTTGATAGCCAAGAAGGTAAATTATTAAAAAAGAAATGGGGGGCAGTATGAGGTCATTCCAAGCAAATATAGTGGAGACTGAATCGGTGAAAAAGAAAATCAATCTTAAAATTATCGGCGGCAGTAAAGGCAAAATACTGGGATGGTCGAGATACTCAACTAAATCGGTATCGTCATTTATCCAATTACCTTCTATGACTTCTTTGATGTGGGGGCCATAAAAAATCATCTCATCAAAATAGCCGGCGGCGGTTAACGGATGATAAGGTAATCCATCTTTTTGTAATTGGTAATAAATTATGGCGTTGGGTAAAAAAGCGATTAAACTTACAACTAGCGATAAAAGTATTCCCAACCAATGGATTCTTAAGATGTTCATATGTCTTTCTTGTTTTTTAGCACAGCTAACAATAGAGGGCAACGCTATTGAGTTGCCATAATTTATAATAGATTATAGTATTGCCAGATATATGCAAACAGTAATTTTATGCGGAGGCGAGGGGACTCGTTTGATGCCCAAAACTCAATATCGGCCAAAACCGATGGTAGAAGTCGGTAGCAAGCCCCTCCTGTGGCATATTATGAAAACTTACGCTCACTATGGATATAATGACTTTATTTTAGCCGCTGGCTATAAAATGGATTTCATTAAAAATTATTTTAGTAAAAACAAAAAAGACGGATTCAATATTAGAATAGTGGATACGGGTTTGACATCTCTTACGGGAGAGCGGGTAAGAAGGATAAAATCTCTTATAAAGAGCGATAATTTTATGCTTACTTATGGGGATGGGATGGCGAATGTTCATATTAGTTCTCTTCTAGAATTTCATCAGAAAAAAAATGTTCTTGCTACCATAACAGGCGTTCATCCGCGTCATCGTTTTGGTTTGGTGGCGGTTAATTCAAATAATTTAGTTACGAGCTTTCAGCAGAAGCCGATATTATCAGATATGGTTAATGGCGGTTTTATGGTTTTTTCTAAAAAGATTTTTGATTACATAAAAAAAGATTCTATGATTGAAGATGTTTTTGACCCTCTGGCAAAAGATAAGCAACTCGCTCTTTATTTGCATTCCGGCTTTTGGTTTGCTGTTGATACTTACCGTGACTTATTAGATGCCAATAAGATTTGGGCAGAAAGCAGTCCGTGGCGAGTTTGGTCCAGTTAGTCCCGCAAGCCCCCCTTTTTTGACAAAACAGCAATTTTTTGTTAATTTATTTAGGTTTTATGAAGGTCTGTGATTATATCGCTTCTTACCTGGCTGATAAGGGCGTGGAGCATGTTTTTGGAATTATTGGCGGCGCTTGCGCTTTTATGGTGGATGCCGTTGGGCGAAGGGATGATATAAAATTTATATGTTTTCAGCATGAGCAGGCGGCGGCCATGGCGGCGGAGGCCTATACTCGCGTTAAAAAAAATATTTGCGTCACTATGGCAACCAGCGGTCCCGGGGCTACTAATTTAATTACCGGCACCTGTTGCGCGTGGTTTGATTCCATTCCCGTTATCAATATTTCCGGACAGGTTAACAGTTGGGAGTCAACGCAATCACCTCATTGTTCTAAAGTAAGACAAGTCGGTTTTCAGGAAACAGATATTATTAGTATGGTCAAGGGGATTACTAAGTATGCTGTTTTAATAAAAAAGCCCGAAGAAATTAAATATCATTTAGATAAAGCGCTTTATTATGCGTTTGAGGGCAGGCCGGGACCGGTCTGGTTGGATATTCCTATGGATATCCAAAGGGTAGAAATTGACCCGAAGAAATTAGTTGGCTTTATTCCTAAACAGAATAAAAAAAATAAATCCAATATTAATATTGCGGTCATTTTAAATTTATTAAATCAATCTAAACGGCCATTGATTCTTGTTGGCGGTGGTTTGCGTTACGCTAATTTAGTAGAAGAAACCAGACAATTAGTTGAGCAATTAAATATTCCGGTAGTTACATCTTGGAGCGGTTTCAGCATTATTCCCGATAGCAATCCTCTTTACATCGGCCCTTTTGGTGTTTATGGCCACAGGGCGGCTAATTTTGCGGTTCAAAACTGTGATTTGTTGATTGCGTTGGGTTCAAGATTGGATACCCGCCAAACTGGCGGCAAGAGAAATGAATTTGCTCCTCACGCCAAAAAAATTGTTATAGACATTGATCCTTATGAATTAAATAAGAGGCGGGACATGAAAATTGATTTACCTATCAATGCTGATTTACGGGATTTTTTTTCAGCTTGGAATAAGGCCAAAATTAAACTAACAAACGACGCAGTCGCAATAAATAATTGGATAGCAAAAATTATAGAATGGAAAAAACGCTATCCGATTTGTTTGCCAGAATATCAAAAGCAGAAAAATAATATTAATGCTTATTTCTTTATAGACGCCTTATCTAAAGTTGCGCCGGATAATTGTATTTTAATTCCTGATTGCGGCGGAAACCTAACCTGGACAATTCAAGGATTCGCGCCTAAAAAAAATCAATTTGTATTTTCGGCAATGGGCAATTCGCCAATGGGATATTCTTTCGCGGCTTCATTAGGCGCGGCTATCGCGGCAGGGAATAAAAAGCCAGTGATTTGCATTATTGGCGATGGTGGAATGCAGATAAATATTCAGGAATTACAAACTATGGCTCATTATAAAATTCCGGTTAAAGTATTTTTGTTAAATAGCGATAGCTACGCCATTATTATTGGTTTTCAAAAAGAAGTATTTGAGGGGCGCTATTATGGCGTTGATAAAAAATCTGGTTATAGTTGTCCCGATTTTTGTAAGGTGATTAAATCTTATGGCTTGCCGGTAGTTGAAATTAAAACCCACAATAATTTAAAGCAAAAAATTAAAGATGTTTTATTGAAGCCGGGACCTATTGTTTGTGTCGTGAAGATTAATTCCGACCAGCCTCTTCATCCCAAAACTCAATTTGGCAATCCTTTAGAAAATATGTATCCATTTTTACCCCCCGAAGAAGTTGCGGCTAATATGATTGCCGTTCAAGAAAAAAATGAGTAAATTAAATTTTTGGAAAAATAAAAATGTCTTTGTGACAGGAGCTACCGGTCTTTTGGGGTCTTGGTTGGTAAAGCATTTAGTTGAGGCAGGCGCTCATGTGATTTGTTTGGTGCGTGACAATGTTCCACATTCTAACTTATCAAAGAACGACTATTTTAATAAAATTGTTGCCGTTCACGGAGATTTAAATGATTATTTTTTATTGGAGAGGTCTTTGGGCGAATATGAAATTGACACAGTTTTTCATGTTGGCGCTCAAACTATAGTAACTGTTGCCAATCGTAACCCTTTGTCCACTTTTGAATCCAATATCCGCGGAACTTGGCATGTTTTAGAGGCCTGTCGCCGTTCGCCTTTAATTAAAAGAGTCGTAGTGGCATCTTCAGATAAGGCATATGGGATTCACGAGAAATTACCTTATAACGAAGAGACCTCTTTAGAGGGCCGATTTCCTTATGATGTTTCTAAAAGCGCGGCTGATTTAATTGCGCGCTCTTATTATGAAACTTATAAATTACCGGTTGCCATTACTCGTTGCGGTAATCTTTTTGGCGGAGGCGACTTAAATTTTAATAGAATTGTTCCCGGAACAATCAAGTCATTATTAATGAATGAGTCGCCAATTATTCGCAGTAACGGAAAATTTATTCGTGATTATTTTTATGTTGAAGATGCGGTTATGGCTTATATGAAACTGGCAGAAAAAATGGATGATAAAAAAATTCATGGCCATGCGTTTAATTTTAGCAACGAAATACAAGTGACTGTTATTGATTTGGTAAAAATTATTATAAAGTTAATGAACAGCAAATTTCGTCCTAAAATTATGAATGAGGCAAAAAACGAAATTCCTCATCAGTATCTGTCAGCTAAAAAGGCAAAAGAAATATTAGGATGGAAGTCGCAATTTTCTTTAGAGGAGGCCCTAATCAAAACCATTAACTGGTATAAAGAATTTTCAGCATGAACAAGGTTTCTGTTATTATTGCCTGTTATAACGAAGAAGAAAATATTTTGTTAATGTACAAACGGCTTATTGAAGTGTTTAAAAATTTAGAATATGAATTGGAAATTATTTATGTTGATAATGCTTCCGTAGATGATTCGGAAAAAATTTATAGGCAACTTTGCCGACAGGATTCAAGGGTAAAAGTTTTATTAATGAGCCGTAATTTTGGCTCTCCTCAACCAAGTTATTTGGCAGGACTCAAAAATTGTTCTGGCGATGCCGCAGTTTTATTGGCTGGCGACATGGAAGATCCGCCGGAAATTATCTCCTTATTTATAGACAAGTGGCGGATTGGTTATCAAATTGTTTATGGAATAAGAGGGGGAATGAAACAAGCGCCGTTGCGTAATATTTTAGCGACAATTTTTTATCGGCTTTTAAAAAAAATGGCCTATATTAATATTCCTCTTAATGCTGGCGATTTTAGTTTGATGGACAGGCAAGCGATAAATGAAATCATCAAATTTGATGAAAGAGATTTTTATTTGCGTGGCGTTAGAGCTTTCGTTGGTTTTAAACAAACAGGCGTGGAATTTATTAGAGACAAACGTCAGGCGGGAGAATCTAATACAAGTTTTCTAGTGGCTTTGTGGTGGGCAAAAACTATTATTATTAATTTCTCCTTTAAACCATTAGAATGGGTTTCTAAGTTGGCTTTTGTTGTGGTGGTGATGTCTTCTTTGGGTGTAATTATTAATTTATCGCTTTATTTTATAATTCCGGGCGCTCCGCGCGGTATTCCCACAATTGTAATTTTAATATTATTTTTAGGCGGTGTTCAGCTTTTAGGTATTGGTATTATTGGTGAATATCTGGCCAAAATTTTTATTGAAATTAAACATCGGCCGAGATATATTATTAGAGAAATTATTGGGGAAAAAGTAATTTAATATGCTTGCTATTTAATTGAATTTTCATTATCTTGTTAGTTAATCTTTTGGCAAAATGATAAAAAAAACAAAATCAAAAAAAGTAAAACCAATAGATAAGCCCGACAAACTCGTCTTAACTGCCGGCCCTTCTATTACTGAACGGGAAAGAACTTATGTTGAAGATGCTGTTTTGAATGGCTGGAATTTTAATATGGATGATTATGTGGTTAAGTTTGAAAAAACATTAGCGAATTATGTAGGCGTTAAACATTGCCTTGGCTTGACTAAGGGGACGCATGCTTTGCATTTGGCTTTAGCTCTTTTTAATATTAAGCCGGGTGATGAGGTGATTATTCCTGATATGACTTATGTGGCTTGTTCTAATGTTGTTGAATATACCGGCGCTAAGCCCGTTTTTGTTGATATTGATCCCGTGACTTGGTGTATTGACCCCGATGCCATCAAGAAAGCTATTACGCCAAAGACAAGAGCTATTATGCCTGTTTGGATGTACGGTTCTTCTCCGCGCATGGAAGAAATCATGGACATTGCTAATAAGCATAATTTGCTTGTTGTGGAAGATTCTTGTCCGGCATTAGGCACTATTTATAAAAATAAAAAAGCCGGAACTTGGGGGCACATTGGAACATTCAGCTTTCAGGGCGCTAAAATTGCTGTTATGGGCGAGGGGGGCGCTTTGGTGACTAATTCTCAAGAATGGGATGAGCGCGCCCGCAGTCTTTATGACCACGGCAAAGATTCTAAAAAACAGTTTTGGCACAACGAGATTGGTTTTATGTACGAGCTCTCTAATTTGCAAGCAGCTCTTGGCTTGGCTCAAGTTGAAAGAATTGAAGAGTTAGTGGCTAAGAAACGGCAAATTTTTCAATGGTATTGGCAAAGATTAAGCGATCTTCCGCGCAACTTAATCACAATGAATTATGAGCATAAAAACTCCAGAGTTAATTGCTGGATGACTTCTATTATTTTAGGAAAAAAATCTCCACTTCAACGCGATGAACTGCGCAGGGCTCTAAAAGAACGCAATATTGACACTCGCCAATTTTTTTATCCTATTAGCATGTTGCCGATGTATGCCGGAAAAATTAAAGTAAATAATCCTAATGCTTATTATGTCAGTTTAAATGGCATTAACCTGCCAAGCGGTGTAATGCTAACCGAGGAACA
The DNA here is from genome assembly GCA_964363475.1 of uncultured Candidatus Saccharibacteria bacterium. Classification (GTDB taxonomy): domain Bacteria; phylum Patescibacteriota; class Minisyncoccia; order UBA6257; family UBA11618; genus CAZATK01. Next base: position 37,160 of record CAYIII010000003.1, on the reverse strand, counting down.
AGTGGATTATATTGCCCGTAATGTTAAAGAACTATTAACAAGAAAGGCGGGCTAAAAATGGATCAAAATTCTCAACGTTTTCGTCAAGGTGTTATTCAGAAATTAGCAAAGTTAAAGTATGGATTGGGCTCGTCCACTGAAAAACCGCAGTTTATTTATATACCGGATGCTCCTGTGATAATGTTAGATCCTATAACAGCTTTTAATGTTTTTGACCCTGAAGTAATCAAAACTCTGGCTGAATGGCGTGAAAAAGTTCAACCCTATTTTCCGTCGCAGTTTCAAGTTACTTTGGAAGGAACGCGGGGGTGGCTGGAAAATCAAGTTATTAAACTTTTTGATAGGATTTTGTTTTTTGTAAGGGATGTTGGGCGCACTAATGCGCCCATTGGTCATGTCGGTCTTTATCGTTTTAATTGGGAAGAAGAGTCTTGTGAGATTGATAATATTGTAAGGGGGCAAGATAATTTATTTCCGGGAGTAATGAAATTAGCGATAGAATCATTAGACGGCTGGGCTTTTAATAAATTGGGAGTAAAAATTCTTTATTTAAAAGTTTTGGCTGATAACGAGAGAGCAATAAAATTGTATGAACGCTGCGGTTTTAAAAAGTTTAAGTTGATTCCTTTGCGTCGTGAAGAAAAACCCAATATGGTTCAGTGGGAAGAAGATTTAACTTTAGAAAAGGCCGAGCGTTATTTTCTCCAAATGCGGTTAGACGCCCCCAATTAATATGAGAGTAAGTTACGCGGGTTTTATTTATGACGACAAAGAAATAGACGCGGTTTCCAGGGTTTTAAGGGACAGAAAATCTTTAATGGGAGAGAAAACCAAATTATTTGAAAATAAAATCGCCTCTTTGTTTGGAAAAAAATTTGGAATAATGGTTAATTCTGGTTCCTCTGCTAATTTGTTGGCTTTAGAAATTTTACAGCTGCCGGAAGGTTCAGAAATTATTACGCCAATTTTAACTTTCAGCACCACTATCGCCCCCATTGTTCAAAAAAAATTAAATCCTGTTTTTATTGATGTGGAGCCGGGAACTTATATTATTAATGTTGATGATATAGAAAAGCATATAACCAAAAATACCAAAGCCCTATTTATACCGCTGTTGTTGGGTAATGTGCCTGACATGCAAAGATTAAGAAAAATAGCGGATAAATATAAATTAGTTTTTATTGAAGACTCTTGTGATACTTTAGGCGCTACTTTCAAGGGAAAACCCACCGGCTTTTATTCTGATATTTCTACTACCAGTTTTTATGGGTCGCATATTATTAGCGGCGCAGGCGGCGGCGGCATGATTTGTGTTAATAATAAGGAATGGGTTACTGACCTTAAAGTTTTAAGGGGATGGGGAAGAATGTCTTCTATAGCAGACGAGTCGGAAGATATAGAAAAAAGATTTGGTTATAAAATAGACAATTTTGCGTACGATTCAAAATTTATTTTTAATAAAATTGGCTATAATTTTCTGCCTTTAGAAATTAGCTCCGCTTTTGCTTTAGAACAACTAAAAAAATTAAAAAAGTTTTCTAATATTCGTCATAAAAATTTTACTTATCTTCATAAATTTTTTGAGAAGTACAAAAATTGGTTTGAATTGCCAAAACAAAACGATAAAGTTGCTACAAATTGGTTGGCCTTCCCATTAACTATAAAGAATGACGCTCCATTTTCTAGATTGGGCTTGGTAACCTTTTTAGAAAAAAATAATGTTCAGACGCGTCCAGTATTTACGGGCAATATTTTAAAACAGCCGGGCTTCAAAAATATTAATCACAAGACAAGTCAAAAAAATTATTCAGTAGCCGATTTTATCATGGAAAGAAGTTTTCTTATAGGATGCCATCATGGCATGACTAAAGAACATGTTAATTATTTAATTCTATTATTTGAGAGATTTTTTCAAGAAAACTTGCCAAAGAAAAATTATCAGAAATAAATTTCTTGGAATTTACGGATAACCTATTTCTTAATTCTTGATTTTCCATAATTAATTTTATTTTTTCAGCTATTATTTTTGGATTATGTACTGGAACAAGAAGTCCCGTCTCACCATCTTTAATAATTTCTTGATTTTCGGGAATATCGGTGGTGATTACCGGTAATCCTATAGACATTGCTTCTAAAAGAGCGTTAGACATTCCTTCGTAATTACTTGCTAAAACAAAAACATCAAAAGTTTTGTACCAAAAATAAACTTCTTTTTGTTCTCCCTTAAATATAATTTCATTATTAAGTTCTAATTTTTTAGTTAAATCTTGAAGATGTTTCTTTTCTGGCCCATCTCCGATGACGATAAGTTTAATTTTACATCCCCCATCCCTTAAAAGTTTAATGGCCCGAATAATATCTTGCTGTCTTTTTTCTTTAGCAATCCTTCCCACCGTTCCCACAATAAAATAATCTTCTTTATTAAATTGAGCTAGGGAAGAATTATCGTCTGTATCTATTGGAGAATAAACGACTCTTAATTTTTTTTCGGGAATTCCCAACTTTTCTTTATAAAAGTTTTTTAATGATACGGAATTGCTTATAAAATAATCCACTAAACTTTGAGTGGATTTTTCTATTAAAAAATAAAAGCCGTGCCTTTTTTTTCTTAGTTGTGACCTTATCATGCAAATAATTTTAGGAATTCCAAATACCTTCCCAAAAATTCTTCCAAAAATAGCCGCATGAATTAAATAAGTTATTAAAACATCTGGTTTTTCCGTGGAGATAATTTTTTTAAACCTTATTATAGAAATGGGGCTAAACCATTTGCCCGAATGTAATTCATAGACCTTAATGCCATTTTTTTCTATATCCAACCCAATATCTCTCTTTTTGGTAAGAGAGACCGCGATATGACTGTGGTTTTTTATTTTCGGCAGAATTTTGCTTAAAAAAACTTCTGTACCACCCATTTTGAGGTCTGTGATTAGGTGCAGTATCTTCATATTAATCAAAATATTGTTTATACCACTCCTCAAGCATTAATAGTGTCCACAATTGATTGGCGTAATTATTTTTTCCCGATACATGATTTTCTATTAATCTTTCTATTTCAATTTTCGGTAGTGGACTACGACTAATGGCTTTTGATGATAAAATAGTCGCTTTTAAATGTGGTAATAATTCTTTCTTGAACCAACTTTCCACCGGCATTGCAAAACCCATTTTGGGCCTGTTTAATATTTCTGCCGGCAATATTTTTTCCAGCGCTTTTTTAAAAATATATTTATTAGTGTCTCCCCTTAATTTAAGAGAACTTGGTATTTTAGCGGTTAATTCCATAAATTCGTGATCTAAAAGAGGGGAGCGAGCTTCTAGTGAGTGTGCCATGGTAGCAATATCCATCTTCACTAATAAATCATTTGGCAAATACGAATTAATATCCACCCACAATAATTGGTCTAAAGAATCATTGCTTAAGGCCTCATTAAACTTCTCTTTAAGAATTTCAATGGCATGATTTGGATAATTATCTATATAAGCAATGAGAGGAAAATATTTTTCTGCGGCTGACGAACCCTTTTTAAGTTCCCTAATTAATTTTATCGCTTTTTCTTGGCGCCATTTTGGTTTTAGAAAGAGCCGGACTGCTAATGGACCAAAAATAGTCGCAAGCACCGGATGCTTATTAACTATTTGATAAAAATTATAACGCAAATATCCGGCGAAATTTTCATCGCCGCCATCGCCATTTAAAGCAACGGTTACATATTTTTTTGTTGTTTCGGCTAAATACCAACTTGGTATGGCGGAAGAATCGGCGTACGGTTCCTCATAGTAATAAGCAATTTTTGGAATTATTTCTAATATATTTGGAGTTACTATAAATTCCCTGTGCTCAGTATTAAATTTTATTGCCGTTGTTTTTGCGTATGGCAGTTCATTATGCGTTGCTTCATTAAAGCCAATTGAAAATGTTTTAACTGGGCTGTTTGAGTACTTGCTCATTAGAGCAACGATGGCAGATGAGTCCACTCCTCCCGACAAAAAAGCTCCGAGCGGCACATCGGACATCATTCGTAATTTTACCGATTCCCCCAACTTATCAGTAATTTTATCAACCCATTCTTCTTCGGATAATTGCCATTTTTCTCGATAATCTAAATTCCAATAGCGATGAGTTTCTAATTCCCCATTTTCTTTTACTAAACAATAATGGGCTGGCGGCAATTTTTTAATGCCGTTAAAGCCGGTGCTTGAAGAAGGGGTATATTGAAAGCTTAAATAATTTGCGATAGCGGTTTGATCCGGCTCTTTTTTGACTTCCGGATTTTTAAGAATTGATTTAAGTTCGGAAGCAAAAATAAAAACATTTTTATCTACATAATATTTAAGGGGCTTTTTTCCCAATCTATCTCTGGCTAAAAATAATTGCCGTTTATTTTCGTCCCAAATTGCAAAAGCAAACATCCCCCTTAACTTTTTTAAGCAATCAACCCCGTATTTTTTATAGAGATGGATAATAACTTCGGTGTCGGTTTTTGATTTAAATTGAACCCCATCTCTTTCTAATCCCTCCCTTAAAGCAACAAAATTATAGATTTCTCCATTAAAAACAATCCAAACCAAACCTTCCGCGTCAGACATCGGCTGATTGCCGGCGGGGGACAGGTCAATAATAGATAATCGTCTAAAGCCAAAGCCAATATTGTTTTTATTAAAAATGCCCAACTGGTCTGGGCCGCGATGACTGATGGCATCCGCCATTATTTTTAACTCGGCTTCTGAAACCGATCGTTTGTCAAAATAAAATTTTCCCGATATCCCACACATTACTTAATAATATTATCACGGCTTATCTTGGTAGCATTTCTAATGTCAACTATTAGCTTGGCTTTCTTAATTATGGTTGGATAATCATAAGAAGAGTGGTCGGTTAGTATGGCAACGCAATCCACCTTCTTTAAAATTTCTGTGGTTAGCGGGGTTGAGTAAATTTTACCCCCATCAATTTCTATTTGTGGAATATGGGGGTCATTGTAAATTACTTGCGCCTTTTTTCCCATTAAATCTTTAATAACTTCTAATGATGGGGATTCTCTGGAATCGTCAATATCTTTTTTATAAGCAACGCCCAACACTAATATTTTTGATCCATTAATGGCCTTCCTTTTGTGATTAAGAGCGGAAATAATTTTTGTTACGACGTAATGAGGCATCAATTCGTTAATTTCTCCAGCCAGTTCAATGAATCTAGCAAAGAATCCCAACTCCCGAGCCTTCCAGGATAAATAAAACGGGTCTAAAGGAATACAATGACCGCCGGCTCCAGGTCCGGGGTAAAAGGCCATAAAGCCGTAAGGTTTGGTTTTGGCGGCTTCAATCACTTCGTACATATCAATATGCATTTTGTCGGCCAGCATTTTTAATTCATTAATCATGGATATGTTTACCAAACGGAAAACATTTTCCAATAGTTTTACCATTTCAGCTGTCGCGGGCGATGAAACTGGTATAACTTTTTCAACAAAATTACTGTAGAAGCTGCAGGCCAGCTCTGTTGATTGTTTGTCTATACCACCAACCACTTTTGGCACATTTTGCAATTTATATTGTTTATTACCGGGATCAATTCTTTCAGGAGCAAAAGCCAAGTAACATTTTGGCAGAATTGGTCTTACTAATTCTTCTGTTGTTCCCGGATAAGTGGTGCTTTCCAAAATTACCAATGTTTCTGGTTTTAAATTGGAGGCAATATTTTTAGCGGCATTTTCTATGAACGAAGTGTCCGGAGCTTTATTTTTAGTCAGAGGAGTGGGCACGGCAACGATAATCACATTGCATTTTTTTATTTCATTCCAGTCAGTGCTTGCGTAAAAATTACCACTAACCTTTTTAATTGATTCATTTGAAATTTCGGCTATAAAACTGCGATTGTTATTAAGTTGTTTTACTCTTTGTTCATTAATATCAATTCCCACGGTCTTAAATCCGGCTTCGGCTATAGCAATCGCTGTTGGAAGCCCAACATATCCTAATCCAACCACGGCCACCCGAGCCTTTTTTTCTTTAATTAGATGGTCTAGCATATATAAAATTTTTTAGTTCAAATATAATTGACTCTTTTATTAAGTACAATGTTCCAAGATAAACGGCAATTGATGTAAAAATAATAAGGAAGAAATTAATTTGCCAGTAATACATTAATATAGTTACCGCCCCCATTATTGCGCTGGATATAAAAATTTTTGAAAGTTTGTTCACGATGGTAAATTGATTAAATTTCTTTAATTTCCACCAAATAAGACCGTTGCTGATAATTTGCGTTGCTACAGTTGCAATGGCGGCTCCTTCAGCGCCCCAAAAAGGAATTAACATAGAATTAAGAATTATATTGCCTAAAGTCGCTACTCCGGCATATTTCAAAAATTGTTTTTCTTGGTCATAAGCGAGAAGAGCGTTGCCCAATATCGTGGTGGGATAAGCAAGTACCAAGCTTAAAAGTAATATTTTAAATGTTGTAGAGGCAATCAGATATTCTTTGCCAAAAAATATACTCATTAGTTCAGATCCGATTACTAAGCCCCCGATAGTTATTGGTATGGCAATAAGGAAAGCTATTTTAAGTGATTTTTCTAAAAGTTCTCTAAATCCTTCTTTATTTTTATTAGCCAATTTAACTAGACTGGGAAAGGCGGCGGTGCCTATTAGTGACGGCAGAACATAAAGAGTAAAAATAATTTTTTGAGCTGAAGAATAGTATCCAACATCCTCTGCGCCTCTTAACCAACCCAACATTATTATGTCTGTGTTAAGCATTATGCTTCCCAGTACTCCTAATAGAGCTATTGACCATGAAGATTCTAATAATCTTTTAATTAAGATTTTATCAAGGCGTCCAAAAAAATTTTTAATATATTCCTTTACGGTCCATAGGGAAAATATTGCTCCTATGGCGCTTCCCGCTAGATAACTGATTCCTAATCCTTCGGCGGTAGGATTTTTTATAAGAATCCACACCCCCAGTATCATTATTGAAAGCTGTGTAATAATATTTGCAATTGCTTCCCAGTGCATTTTTTCCAGAGCTCGATTCAAAGATGAGGTGAATAAGCGGATGTTATCCGTTATAACCAGCAGGGCTATAAAAATTAATAGCGTACTTGAAAGAGTTAAATTAGTTATTAGGGGGGTGACGAAAATTATTGCTATCGAAGTTAAAATTATAAGCGCCGTTTTAATAATAAGAGAATTAGATAAATATTGAGTTTTATTTTCGGGATCTCTTACTATTTCTCTTGTCATCACCGCTCCCAATCCAATATCCGCGATTATTGTAAATAGCGCCGCTAAACTTAGCGCGTAGGAAAAAATTCCCCAATTAGCTACTCCCAAAACTCTGGCCGCATAGAGAACCAAAACGATTCTTAATAAACGGCCGCCGATTTCTCCGGCGGTCAACCAAAAAGTATTTTTGAAAAATTTATTCCACATAAAAAAGCTAGGAATTATTAGTGAAAAAAAGTTTGATAGTTTTAATCACAATGCTTATATCCAACCAGAATGACCTGTTCTTAATATAATAAAGGTCGTATTGAAGCTTTTCATAAGCATCCTCTACCGACGCTCCATAACGATAATTTAATTGCGCCCATCCTGTAATGCCCGGTTTAACTATGTGCCTTAATTCATAATAGGGAATCACTTTTTTTAAATCTTCTGTAAACTCCGGTCTTTCTGGTCTCGGCCCGACAAAAGATAAATTTCCCTTAATAATGTTAATTAGTTGGGGCATTTCATCGAGATGGCTGAATCTTAATATTTTTCCCAAGAATGTAACTCTGGGATCATTGGTTTTGGCCCATTGCGCTCCCTGAACTTCCGCGTTTTTTTTCATACTGCGAAATTTATACAGTGTAAAATTTTTACCTAGTTCTCCGACTCTGGTCTGTTTAAAAATAACGGGTCCTCTGGACGTTAATTTAATCAGCGCGGATATTATTATGGCTAAGGGAAATAATACTATCGCCAAAATCAGGGCTAATAGTATCTCTAGCGATATTCTGAAAAAATCATAAATATTTTGCCGATTGATTAAATTTTCCAGAAACCAAAACTCTTCTAATTCGGTAATCGGCACCTTATTAAAAACCATTTCGTAGAAAGAAGATAGGTCAATTATGTTGGTGCCTGTAACAAGATTTTTATATATAACTTGGGCTACTTTCGCTTCTTTTTTTACGTGAGTGGGGACAACTACTAAATCAATTCTTTTAGAAATTATTGTTTGCGAAATATCTTCAGGATTTTCCAAAAAGAATAACTCATAGCCCAATTGAGGATTGTTATGGACAGATACTGCTAATTGCTGAATGGTTTGGCCTGAGCCAATTATCAATACCTTGGTTGTAGGAGCCCCTTTTGTTAAAAAGTTGTTGTAGTTTGCGCGCCAGCCGTATTCTAATAAAAATAACAAGGACAAAAATATGAACAGATTGGTTTTTGGCGCAATGTTGTAATAAGTTATAAAGTAGAAAAAGAATATTGTTGTGACAGCGCTTATAATCAGGGCTGTAGATAATTTTTTTATAAAATTGATGGTGTTTTTTAGCGACCCGATTTCATAAAGGCCAATTATATAAAAAATCAAAATCCAAAGGACAAAAATAACGCTGAAGGGCTTTAGGTGGGTGCTCAGGGTTTCATTAGAAAATGGCTCTCGGTAACGAATAAATAAGGTTATTGCCAGCGCCAAATAAAGGGTTAAAATGTCGCCAATAATCAAGATAAGCTGTTTTAACTTAAGGGTGGACGTCATTTCATCCCATTGTAGCTAAAATGGACCGTTTTTGGAAGGGAGGGGGGGTGGGGTTGACTTTTATATCTGTTTGGATTACGATGAGGGGAGTTTAGTTATAGAACCCCGCTTGATTGCCTTGCAATCGTGCGCGGCAAGCGCCCATCGGCCTTGCTCTAAGAGTTTATCAAGGAGTTCGCAAACTAACGAAAGGGCGTATAAATCAAAAATAATTCAATGGAATTTAATAAAGAACAGAGGCAAATGTATCAAGGCGACTGGAAATGTTCTAAGTGCAATGGCGACATAAAAGAGTTGCCGTTTCAACCAGACCCAGCTCGTTTGCAACAGTTGCTTTGCAGAGAATGTCATCGTGAAAGAACTAAAAACTTTCGCAGACCTTCTTTCAGATAAAGTAAAAAGAATCCCCGCTTGATGGCGGGGATTCTTTTTATTATAATAAGAAAATGAAAACGGTAAAAATTTATACAACTCCGACCTGTGTTTATTGTAAAATGGCAAAGGAATTTTTTAATAAAAACGGAATTCAATATGAAGAGCATAATGTGGCGGAAGATTTGAAGGCTCGTCAGGACATGATTGATAGGTCTCATCAGCTTGGCGTGCCTGTTATTGATGTTGATGGTGAAATTTTTGTTGGCTTTGATCGCCCCGCTCTTTCCAAGGCATTAGGTATTTAATTCTATGTATGATTTAGTAATTATCGGTGGCGGTCCAGCCGGCGTTGGGGCTGGCGTTTATGCCGCTAGAAAAAAAATAAAGACCGTTTTAATAGCCGATTCTTTTGGTGGTCAATCAATTGTTTCAAATGATGTCCAAAACTGGATTGGCATGAAGTCTGTAACTGGTTTGGAATTAGCTAAAATGTTGGAAGAGCATTTGCGTAGTTATCAATCCGGTTTAGATATTTGGGATAATGATTTAGTGGTCAAGATTGAAAAAGCAGGCAACGGTTTTATTGTCAGCACAAAAAATGGTAAAACAGCAGAAACCAAGACAATTTTGGTTTGTTCTGGCGGTTCTCGCCGTCGCTTAGGTGTTCCGGGAGAAGACAAATTAGATGGTAAGGGTGTGGCGTGGTGCGCGACTTGTGACGCGCCCCTGTTTGGGGGGAAGACGGTGGCTGTGGTGGGAGGTGGTAATTCGGGATTGGAATCTGCGATAGACCTTAACTCTTATGCGGATAAATTATATCTCTTGCATCGCGGTGATAAATTAAAGGGTGATCTGATTACTCAAGAAAAAATTTTGGCGATGTCTAAAATAACTGTTATTTACAATGCTGTTGTGCAAGAAATTTTGGGAGATAAACTTGTTACCGGCTTAAGATATAAAGATATTATTACTGGAGAAGAAAGGACTTTGGAGGTGGGCGGTGTTTTTATAGAAGTAGGCAATGTTCCTAACAGCGCTTTTATTAAAGATTTAGTGAAGACCAATGATTTTGGAGAAATAATAGCGGATGCCAGAACTCAACAGTCTTCAGCGGCTGGCATTTGGGCGGCGGGGGATGTAAGTGACGTTAAATACAAACAAAATAATATTTCTGTTGGTGATGCAATTTTAGCGGTGCTCAATATTTTTGACTATCTGCACCGTCAAAACAATTCTTAAATTTTGAAATGCGCCTTTACTTTATTTTCTCCGGATAATTTTTTAGTGGTGGTGTAAATTATCTTTTCCTGATTTATATCCAGAGCGTTGCAGAGCTTTTTAATTTCTCTTTCACAGTCAAATGGCGAAACCCAAACAGTTCTTTTCATCGGGTATAATCCCAATTTTTTTATTGTTTTCCTGAAAATATCTTTGGTCTTTTTTTCGCAACCCGCCAGGTCGTAAATCAATAAATACCATAACCCCGTCCATCTTTTATTGCTCACCCTTATATTTTCAAGTTCCGTCTGTTTAAAAAAATTATCGGCCAGAGCTTCGCCCATCGGGGTTAGCGCAAGTCTTAAGCTATCGTTGGCTAATTTTTGGAAACGAACTATTTTTTTACTTTCCAACTCCCTCAACTTTTTAGTTCTCTGCCTAATAATTTTTACAGACCGGTCTTTAAAAAATAATTTTACTAATCTGTGCAAAAAGTACGGAGAAGAATGAGCCGCAACCAAAGTAAAAGGGCTCACAGCTAATCTTAATATTGTATCCCGGGTTAAAGTTTCTTTTTTCCAAAGTCGGACATGACTTGCCATAAGTGGCTATATTATAAAACATTTCCGGAAAATTTCAATATTGACATTTATGATTTTTTATCTTAAGATGCCAGCTAGTTCACGCGGTCCGCAATAACCCCCGCTTTCTTTGAAAGGAGTCACAAATGGTTGCAAGAGAAAAGACCTTTTTGAAAATTCATACTGAATGCATGTTTAAAAGACATATGCCGGAAATACTAAGTATCGAAAGAGAAGATTCCGAGCATTTTTGGAAAGAGAAAGATTTTGTGCGTTTTTTGCGATCGAATAGTTGTCTTGGAAGGATTGTCATGATAGGCGATAAGGTTGTTGGGTATGCGATTTATCGAAGATACGCAAAAAGACTTCATTTATTTAATCTTGTTGTAGCTTCGGCTTGCCGTCGCAAAGGCATCGGTACTCAATTAATCAGCTCGTTGCTTGCGGCAAATTTTTGCGATGATGAGTGCGTAACGATTACCTTAAACATCAAAAGCTCCAATCTTGGCGGTCAGCTTTTTTGCAAGGCCATGGAATTTGAAGCTGCTAATGTCTTAAGAGGATTCTATGGTGATGAAGACGCGTATCGATTCGTTTATTTCAGGGATCCGGTTGTTTATTTACAATCTGTGGGAGTTTAGTTTTGTTGCTTGCCCATCCGTAGCCTTCTTGACCTTCGAAGTTTTAACGAAGGAGGTGGCAAAGGAGGGCTTGCCAATTTCCGCCATTTAATGGCGGAAATTATTTTTTTGCCAAAAATACACCACTTTCATACGATCGTATGAAAGTGGTGTATTTTACTAAATAGAAATTTTAGTTTCTTTTTTGGTAGAAATTATTGATAACTTTTGTGGATTTTTTTGAGGGGCGTGTTACATTTGATGGATTATGAAATTTAAATATTGGTTATCAGCAGGATTAGTTTTAGTGACTGTCGTTTTGGGGGTTTTTTATTGGAAGACCGTTTGGCAAAATAGAGATTCGGGCATAGATACCGGGGAAGAGTTTATTAAAAATTATGAAGAAGTGATGACGGCTGATACTTACGGCGGGAAAACGCCGGAAGAAACTTTGAGTTTGTTTATTGACGCTTTGAAAAAGGAAGATGTGGATTTGGCAGGCAAATATTTTATGGTTGATGATTTAGGAAAAAGAGATAAGTGGGTGGAATATTTGCAAAATATTAAGGACAAGGGGCTTATGCAAAAGATGGCAGAGGATTTGGGCACAGCTGAGGCGGATTTGGAAAATCGTTTGAATGAGGACGATTATAAATTTATCGTCCGCACGGAAGAAGATGGATCTATTGGGGCTGATATTGATATGGAAAAAAATAGTTTTACTGATCTTTGGAAAATAGAAAATTTATAAACAAAAATGGCTTGGCGCTTTTTGTTTTTATTTTTTTTATTAATGCCGTTTTTGAGCAATGCTTATTCTTTGGATGCCCACGTCACTCTTACCAAAGAAATAATAAACTTTTATAACGAATACTATTCGGCAAGTAAAATAAATAATGATTTAGTCAATTTTTTAATTGACGGAGTTCGCAAGGAAGACGATCCGCCTCGTTACCTGAACCATTTTTATGACCCTGTTAACAATAAGGGGCTAACTATTGGACGAATAAATTGGGAAAGCGCCAAAAATTGGGCTCAAGATTCCAAATCGCAGTTGGCTTTTAATTATTCGCCGCTGGAAGCAAGTATTTTGTCATCCGTGGAAAAGAAAAAAATAGAAAATAACCTTTTTGATAAAGATTTTACCTGGGAAAGAGCTATAAAATATTGGCGCGATGGAGAAAAAGAAATGGCCATGTACGCGCTCGGCCATACCTTGCATTTATTGGAAGATATGGCTGTGCCTGAGCACACGCGCAATGACCAGCATTTAGATGGCAGTTCTTATGAGATTTTTACTAAAAGAAAAAAAATTAATACCGGAATTTTGTTTTCTAAAAATCCTATTAGTTTAAAATCCGTTGATGAATATTTTGACAGTATTGCTAAATATTCCAATAACGGTTTTTACAGCTCTGATAGTGTGAATGATTATGACAATCCAAAGGCAGATTATTGGAAAGTTAGAAAGGATGGTGGATTGTATGGTGTCAAAATAGACAAAGAATTTGGTGATTACAATTTGATTCGTAGAAATAAAAAATTTTCTTGGATTAGAGAAGGTATTGGTAATATAAATTATAATTTAATCCTCCAAGATTACTGGGATCGTCTTTCTATAAAAGCCATTCAACACGGCGCTGGGATGTTAAGTTTATTTTTTGAAGAAGCAAATAAAAAAGATTTAGCTGGTTCCAAGCCCTTGTTGGCTAGTTTGGCTGATGCGGTTCTGTCAAAAGCGCAAGGCGGTGACGAAAGTAATTTAAAAGAAAGAGCTGTAATATCTCTTAAAAAAAATAATCAAGAACAAAAAATTTACGACACGGTTCCAAATGTAATAGAAATTAAAGAATCGCAACCTCCCGCTTGTTCTTATAATTCTTCTTCAATTCCCACTCACCAAAACATTTTGATAAATGAGGTGGCATGGATGGGTTCTGAAAACGACAGCAACGACGAATGGGTAGAATTGAAAAATATCAGCAACGATACTTTTAATATTTCCGGCTGGTGGCTAATAGACAAGGACGAACAAATCAAATTTAATTTTCCCAAAGAATCAATGGTTTCCAGAAATGGATTTTACCTATTAGAAAGAACAGACGACCAGTCGGTACCGTCTGTCGCGGCGGATTTTATTTTTAAGGGCTCAATAAGCAATGAAAATGAAGGGCTTAGACTTTTTGATAATAATTGTATTCTAGTTGACGAAGTTTTTGCCCAACCTAATTGGCCAGCTGGCATTAGTTCAGAAAGAAAGACAATGGAAAGAGAATCAAATTTGAACTGGCATAGCAGTTCGGTGGGCGGCACCCCGAGGGCAGAAAATAATAGCCAATCTGTTATTGTTATTAACGGTAGCGGAGAGAGCGCTGGTGGCGTTGTTACAAATACAACAGTAGTTACAGACACGAATACAAATACGGTCACAAATACAACCACACCGCCCGCTGTTTCAAAAATTTTCATAAGCGAATTTCTTTTTGATGCGGAGGGTTCGGATGATGGTAAAGAATTTATAGAATTATATAATCCTAATGACCAAGCGGTTGATATATCCGAATGGTCTATCCAAGTAGCTTCTAGTTCTGGCGTGATATCTAAAAAGAACTTTGAAGCCGGCAATAAAATAAATTCTAAAGGATTTTTCTTGATTTGGTTTGGAGATTCTCCGACGGGAAAAATAGCTGATATGAAATGGGCAAGCGGCAGTTTAAATAATACAGCCGGAGCCATTTATCTGGTTCGCAATCAAGATAAAGTTGATGGAGGCAGTGATTTAGATATGGTTGACAGTTTCAATTATAGTAAAGACGCATTTTTAGATTTTGCTCCGGGAAAAAGTTTAAAAAGAAAAGACAATATCGGCGATTTTCAAGTTAATGGATCGTCCACGATCGCAGATGTTGTGGTTCCCATAACGGGGGCCGGTTTTTTAAGAGAGGTCTCTTTTTATAAAAATCATAGTGACGGCAATAATTATATTGACTTAATTTTTGACCAGTATCCGTTTGTTCCCGAAAGAAAAGATTCTTGGAAAATTTTAGCATTTTATTTAAATGCAGAGCCATTGGCCCAAGAATCAATTGTCACTGATGATAATTGGACTCCTAAAAGCGACAGTCTTTTGTCATTAATATATCCAATGTATTTTGGTGAAGGCGCGCCTCGTTATTCTGCGATTTTACCTGATACCCCAGAAGGATTTGGCAGTGGTGGTGGTGTAAGTAATATTGCTTATAATTATGGTCTTATAGGGCAAGACAAATTAAAAATAAAAACGCCGCATAATGCCACTAGCACCGATTATATAACCATTGCCTATTATGATTTTGAAAGTTCTGGCGGCGGCAGTCAGAATTTTAAATTAAAATCAGCTAACCCCGCAAAATATTACTTTCAAAATTAAAAAAAACAATCCGCCCATCGTAAGGCGGATTTCGTATTCAGTCAGTTTGTGGCTCTTCTCCTTGAATTGCATCGTACACTTCTCTTCGGTGTACGGGCACTTCTGCGGGCGCTTCTATTCCCAATCGTACCTTGTCCCCTCTAATATCAACAACAATAATTTTAATGTCATTGCCAATCATTATCCATTCATTTACTTTGCGGGAAAGAACCAACATTGCGGACTCCCTTTCCATGGGGGATTGAAAGACGAACTTTCTGTATACTAAAACGTTTGTAATATTTAGTCAAATAGTGTAAATTATTTCTCTGATGATAGTTATTCTGCACAATATTCGTAGCATTTATAATGTCGGTTCTATTTTTAGAACTGCTGATGCGGTGGGTATAGAAAAAATCTACCTCTGCGGAATTACTCCGTCTCCATTAGATCGTTTTAATGCTCCCATTCAAAAATTTACTAAAGTTTCTTTAGGGGCGGAAAAAACAGTTCAGTGGGAATTTATAAAAAGGACAAGCGCTGTTATTAATAGATTAAAAGAAGGAGGATATAAAATTGTAGCTATTGAGCAATCAAAAAAATCAACGCCTTATTACAAATTCAATCCACTAGCTGGCGGACAAAAACTTAAAAAAACAGTTTTAGTTTTAGGCAACGAGGTAAGGGGATTGCCGTCTTCAATTTTAAAAAAATCTGATACAATTTTAGAAATCCCAATGTACGGCAAAAAAGAATCGTTAAATGTCGCGGTGGCCTTTGGCATCGTCAGTTTTTATTTTATAATTAAAAATAACGATGAATAAAAATAAAATGATTCCTATTATAGCGGCCATAGTTTTTATAATTGTTGTAGTTACGGCATTAATTTATCTTTTGTATCCGAAAATTTTGTTAAGTGGGAATGTAAAAGTCAAAATCAATTCTCAAGAGTGGCGAGTAGAAGTTGCCCAAAATGATTGGAGTAGAGCAAAAGGGTTGTCTGGTAGAAAATTTATAGGAGAGAATGACGGCATGCTTTTTATTTTTAATGAACCTGCTATTCAAAAATTTTGGATGCGTGGCATGAAATTCCCTTTAGATATTATTTGGATTAAAAATAATAAAGTAGTCGGTTTAGCAGAGAATGTTTCTCCGGCCACAATCAGTAACCTTGAGTTACGCTCCTCTCCCGAACCGGTTAATCTTGTTTTAGAAATTAATGCCGGTTCCGCCAAAAAATGGGGAATCCGCGAAGGAAGCGAAGTTTTTATTTACTCGGGGGGCAAACTTGTCTTATACTGATACAATGAACAGAAAAATGAAAATTGCCATTAATGGTTTTGGTCGTATTGGGCGATTATTTTTTCGCCAAGCTTTCGAAAAATTTGACATTGTAGCCGTCAACGACCTTAGTGATGTTGATAATCTGGCTTATCTTTTAAAATACGACACTGTTTATAGAACTTATGACAGAAATATTCAAACAACGACTGAAAGCGGTAAAAGTTATTTAGTTGTGGACGGAAAGAAAACTTTGGTTTTACAAGAAAAAGACCCTTCCCTACTGCCTTGGAAGGACTTAGATATTGATGTTGCTTTGGAGGCGACCGGAATTTTTGAGTCCTTTGAAAAATCTTCAGCGCATTTAAAAGCGGGCGCCAAAAAAGTTGTTATTTCCTCTCCCGCAAAAGACGCGGAGCAAGAAAAAGCAAAAACAGTTTTACTGGGACTTAATGAAGAGCAATTTAAAAATTGTCTTATTACTTCTAACGGCTCATGCACTACCAACGCTACTCATCCGGTAGCGGCTATTATGTCAGAAACTGTTGGGGTAAAAAAGGCATTCTTAAGTTCCGTTCACGCTTATACCGCCACTCAAAGTTTAGTTGACAGCTTGGCCGGCAAAAGCAAAGATTTTCGCCGTGGCAGAGCGGCGGCTACAAATATCATTCCAGCCGCTAGTGGTGTTACGGTCTCGGTCACAAGGGTGTTAAAAAATTTAGAGGGAAAATTTGACGGCATGGCGATTAGGGTGCCTTCAATAACTGTTTCGCTGGCAGATTTTACTTTTGTTTCGGCAAGACCGACCAGCGTTGAGGAGGTTAATGACATATTTCGCAAAGCGGCGTTAGACCAGCGTTGGAAAGATATTTTAACAGTCGTTGAAGACCCTGTAGTTTCCTCTGATGTGATTGGCATGCCTTATGGAGCGATAATTGATTTGTCTTTTACCAAAGTGGTTGACGGCGATTTAGTCAAAGTATTTTCTTGGTATGACAACGAATGGGGTTACGTGACAACTTTAATTAGGCATATAGAGAAAGCGGGAGAAGCATTATGACGATTTATTTGGGAGCCGACCATCGCGGTTACGAATTAAAAGAAAAAATTAAACAGTATTTGCTTGATAAAAATTATCAAGTTATTGATTTGGGCAATAATCAATACGATGCCG
Source organism: uncultured Candidatus Saccharibacteria bacterium (assembly GCA_964363475.1). GTDB lineage: Bacteria > Patescibacteriota > Minisyncoccia > UBA6257 > UBA11618 > CAZATK01. Next base: position 19,762 of record CAYIII010000003.1, on the reverse strand, counting down.
GCGATGATTATCCGGATTTTGCCAAGTTAGTCGGAGAGAAGATTAGCGTTAATTCTGATATTGACCGGGGGATTCTTGTTTGCGGTTCGGGAATCGGCATGGTTATTGCGGCAAATAAATTTAAAGGAGTGCGCGCCGGCACCGTGAATGCCACGCAACATGCGCAAATGGCGCGTAATGACGAAGATGTAAATGTTATCGGAATATCCGCGGATTTTGTAAATTTGGATGCCGCGCGGGATATTGTTGACGCTTTTTTGACTACGCCATTCTCTTTGGAAGAAAGACATCGTCGCAGAGTGGACAAAATAAGGGAAATTGATAAATAAGAAATGCAAGTTATTCCCGCCATCAACGCTTCGGATTTTAACGCGGCTAAAAATTCAATAGATAAAGCCAAAGAATTCGGAAGCGAGTGGATTCATCTTGATGTAGGAGACGGGATTTTTTCCTCCATAGAAACTTGGGGCAACTCGGAAGAATTTCAAAAACTGCAACTTTCTTCCGCCAGCTGGCGGATTAAGACCGAAGTTCACCTTATGATTATTGACCCTTTTAATTACGCCGAACGTTGGCTTGCGGCCGGAGTAAAAAGATTAATAGTTCATTTAGAAACTATAGGCAGTTTGGATGTTGATACTTTATTAAATGTTTGTGGCAAATACGGTGCGGACTTAATGTTGTCCGTCAATCCCGTGGCTTCTGTGGAAAAATTAAACCCCTATCTTAACAAAGTAAATTTCTTCCAAATTTTGTCCGTAATGCCGGGCAAGGCGGGGCAGGCATTTCAGGACTCAACATTAAAGAAAATCGTTTACTTACGGGAAAGGCGGCCAGATGCTAAAATAGAAATAGATGGCGGCATCAATTTAGAAACCGCCAGGATGGTTAAGGATGCTGGGGCGGATATCATTGTTTCGGCTTCCTATATATATAATAGTAAAGACCCGAAAGAGGCCTTTACGAACTTGGTTCAAGTATAAAAATATAGGTAATGGAAAGACTTCACGAAAAAAAATTAAAACAATTAGAAGAAAAAGCGGCGGAAATCAGATATGACACCATTGAAATGGTCATTAATGCCGGTTCTGGTCATGTGGCCGGGCCTCTTGGGATGGCTGATATTTTTACCGCCCTCTATTTCCATATTTTAAATCATAATCCTAAAAAGCCCGATTGGCTTGATCGCGACCGTCTTGTTTTGTCTAATGGTCATATTTGCCCCATTCGTTACGCGACTATGGCTCATGCCGGTTATTTTTCAAAAGAAGAATTAAAAACTTTAAGAAAACTGGGAACGCGTTTGCAGGGCCATCCTCATCGGACGGTTTTGCCTGGTAGCGAAACAACATCCGGCCCGTTGGGGTCTGGTTTGTCTCAGGCCTGCGGCATATCTTTAGCGGGAAGATTAGATAATAAAAAATACCAAATATATTGTATTATGTCCGATGGCGAGCAGGACGCCGGCAATACATGGGAGGCGGTGATGTTTGCCGCTAAATATAAATTAAATAATCTAACCGCGATTATTGATAGAAATAATATTCAAATTGACGGTATGACGGAAAATATTATGCCGTTGGAGTCCTTAAGAGATAAATATGAATCGTTTAATTGGCATGTGATTGAAGTTGACGGTCATAACATACAACAATTTGTGGACGCTGTTTTTGAGGCCAAGGCAATTTATGAAAAACCAACTGTGATTATTGCCCATACGATACCGGGCAAGGGAGTGGACTTTATGGAGTTTGATTATTTGTGGCATAGCAAGTCCTTTAATAAAGAAGAAGCCAAAAAGTCATTAAACGAACTAAGAACCTTGAGGGGTAAAATAAAAAGCGAGCATCAATAAAAATGTCATTAAATTTATCGGCAAAATTAGAGTCAAAATTATTTAATGGCCAATTAGAACAGAAGCCGACCCGCGACGGTTACGGCGACGGTTTAGTTATCGCCGGAGAAAGGGACTCCAATGTTGTGGTTTTGTGCGCCGATTTAAGCGAATCAACCCGCTCTTATAAATTTCAGGAAAAATTTCCCGAAAGATTTTTTGAAATAGGGGTGGCCGAACAAAACATGGCGGCAGTGGCTGCGGGTTTAGGCGTTAACGGAAAAATTCCTTTTATTTCTTCTTACGCGACTTTTTCTCCCGGAAGAAATTGGGAACAGATTCGCACCACTATTGCTTATAATGATTCTAATGTAAAAATTATTGGCTCGCACGCGGGGGTCTCCGTTGGTCCCGACGGCGCCACTCATCAAATGACCGAAGACATAGCTATTATGAGAGTTATGCCCAATATGAAAGTTTTTGTGCCTTGCGACGCTATTGAGGCAAAAAAAGCCACGGTTGCAGCCGCCAAAATTTGGGGACCATGTTACATTCGTTTGGCTCGGGAAAAAAGTCCCGTTTTTACGACGGAAGAAACGCCTTTTATTCCGGGAAAAGCCGAAATACTATGGGAATCGGATAAACCAAGAGTTTTAATAATTGGATGCGGTCCGTTATTGCACAACTGCTTGATAGCCGCTTTGGATTTAGAAAAGAATAAAATCGGAACGATTGTTTTGAATTGCCACACAATCAAACCGCTTGATGAAAAATTAATTTTAAATTTAAGCAAAAAATGCGGAGCTGTCATTACGGTTGAAGAACATCAGGTGGTCGGGGGATTGGGCGGAGCTGTGGCAGAATTTTTAACAAAACATCATCCGGTGCCGATGGAGTTTGTTGGTATGCAAGATACTTTTGGTGAATCGGGAAAACCGGAAGAGTTGATAGAAAAATATGGAATGGGAAAGAAATCCATAATAGATGCCGTGAAAAAAAATATTTCTCGTGTTAAAATAATTGCGTAAGCTATGTCCAAAAAAATTCATCTCAACAAAAGTGATTCTTTAAAAGATATTGTTGACCAAATTGTTAATAGCGAATCTGATATTATAACCTTGATTGTCCCCAATTTTTCAAAATTAGCTGAAGTGGAAAGTAATTTTAAGGTTTTGAAAAAATTAAGCGAGGCCACTGATAAAAAAGTAGCCGTTGAATCGGTTGACGAGAGAGTGGTTAAGCTAGCTAAGGCCGTTGATTTAGAAGCATCAAATCCATTTTTTGCTCAAAATAGGCCTAAAAAATGGCAAGATACCGAAGAAAGAATATTTCCGGAGTTGGATGGCGGCGACGGTGAAAATAATGCGGTTTTGGTCAGTGAAAAAAAGAAAAGAAGATTCTTTTTTAGAAAAAAATACTTCATCAGCGCGCTCTTTTTATTCTTATTCGGGGTTCCATCTTTTTGGGTGGCTACCAATGTTTTACCGAGCGCCACGATTCAAATTATTACTCAAAAATCTGATTGGTCTTTTAACGATTTGGTTTCCGTAAAAAAAGACGGCGATATTCCTTCGGAGACTTTTTCTCAAAAGAAAAATGCTCAAATGGCTTTTCCGGCTACTGGGAAAAAAGTTGTCAATAAAAAAGCCAGCGGGAAATTAATTGTTTATAATGGTTACAGTTCCGAACCGCAAAAGCTAGTGGCTACCACAAGATTTATTACCAATGATGATAAAATTTTGCGTTTGGTGAAAGACATAGTGGTGCCGGGAGCTAAAATTGTTGACGGCAAAATTACTTCTTCTTCCATTGAAGCCGATATTGTCGCTGATAAACCCGGCGCTGAATTCAATATTGCTTCCGCGTCTGATTTGAAAATTCCTGGATTTAAGGGGACGCCTAAATACGCGGCTTTTTATGGAGAAATCAAAGAACCGTTAAAAGGAGGATATTCCGGAGCAATGGCTTATCCAAATGACGCTGATATTAAGACCGCAAAAAATAAAATTGCCGAAGTTTTAGAGGATTCAATTAACAGTCAGCTGGCCTCTCAACTACCGCCTAATTTTAAGATGGTTGAAGGCTCCAAAAAATTCACTCTTTTAAAAACTGAAGCCGACCCGAATGTAAATCAAAATAACGAATTTTCCATCATAGCTGAGGGCGAAATGAAAGTCATCGGCTTTAAAGAAAAAGATGTTTTAGTTTTTATGACTGATAAAATGAAATCAGACAAGGGTCAGGACTTCATATTCAAGAATAATGATTTAAAGTATGGTATTGCTAATGCCGATTTTAAAAATGACGCAATCAGCTTGCCAATTGATTTTAAGGCGGTGGTTGAGAGGCCAATTGATGTAAATGATTTTCGTAGAAAAATAGCGGGTAAATCGGAAATTGATTTAAAAACCACAATTTCCACTCTGCCGGGCTTGGCAAGCGCTTCGGTAACTCTTTGGCCGTTTTACGTGAAGTCCGTTCCTGAAGACGCTAATTCCGCTAGGGTTAAAATTGAGGTTAAATAATGGCCTTGTCTTTATATTGTTAATATGCTAGCATCTTGCAATACTCGATGAGTGTTAATAACTCGGGCAAGAAGATTGAGGGAGTGGTAGTGGAGGCATTGCCGGCAACCACTTTTAGAATTGAATTGCAAGACGGCGTAGAAATATTGGGGTATTTATCAGGAAAGATGAGATTAAACCACATTAAAATTTTACCCGGCGACAGAGTAATTGTTGAGATGAGTCCTTACGACGCGACTCGAGGAAGAATCATTCGGAGAATTTAATTTTATTTATGAAAGTTAGGTCGTCTGTCAAAAAAATTTGTAATAGTTGCAAAACAGTCCGTCGTCAGGGGCGGGTTTATGTTATTTGCAAAATTGCCAAACATAAACAAAGACAAGGTTAATTTATGAGATTATTGGGTATTAATGTGCCGGACAATAAACGAACAGAAATTGCTTTAACATATTTTTATGGCATTGGTCACGGTCTTTCCAAGAAAATTCTTGAGGCCGTTAAAATAAGTCCAGATAAACGCGTCAAGGATTTAAATGCCCAAGAAATAAATATGATTAAAAGTTTTATAGAAAAACATTATAAAGTTGAGGGGGAATTGAGGCAGATTATAAAACAGAATATTAATTTAATGAAAGAAATGCAGTCCTATAAAGGAACTCGGCATATGAGGCATCTGCCGGCGCGCGGTCAAAGGACTAAAACCAATTCCAGAACTATCAGGGGCAATGTTCGTAAAACTGCCGGCAGTGGTAAAAGAAAAGTTGAATTAAGATAGAATCTATATGGGAAAGAAAAAAATTATTCAAGTTGAAAAAACCGCCCAACAATCTATTAAAGAAAATGAAGCGGTTGAAAACGCGGTTGTTAAGGCAGGAGGAGAGGGCGCTTCTTCAAGAAGTAAAAAAATAGGAAGGGGCAGGGTGTATATTAAAGCCACTTATAACAATACAATCGTTACAATTACCGATGATAAGGGGAATGTTATGGCCTGGGCTTCAGCCGGCGCTTTGGGTTTTTCTGGGCCTAAAAAGGCCACTCCCTTTGCCGCTTCTAAAATAATAGCCACGCTAACGGAAAAATTGAAAAAATCCGGTCTGACCGATGTGTCCGTTTTAATTAGCGGCGTCGGCGGCGGTCGCGATTCCGCCGTGCGTTCTTTAATCAATCAAGGATTTAATGTGCTATCTATTACTGACATGACCCCTATTCCGCATAACGGCCCCCGGCCGCCAAAAATTAGAAGAGTTTAAATATGTTCAATACAAAGGAAAAAAAAGAAAGAGCGTTGGGAGTAAAACTTTTTCTTAAGGGCGAGCGTTGTAATTCTATTAAATGCGCGATGATGAGAAAGCCGTATCGTCCGGGCGCTCATGGAAAAAGGCGTTCCGGCGCTCCTTCCGAATTTAAACAGCAATTACAGGAGAAACAAAAAATAAAAGCCATTTATGGTTTAAGAGAATCCCAAATGCAAAGAATTGTTTCAGAGGCCGCTAAAAATCCGGGAATTACCGGACCAATGATTTTAAATTATTTAGAAATGCGATTGGACAATTTAGTTTATCGATTGGGCTTTGTTCCCTCTCGGTCAGTGGGTAGGCAGATGGTGGGCCACGGCCATTTTTTAGTAAATAATAAAAAAGTGACCATTCCATCGTATAGAGTTAAGGTAGGCGATATTATTACTATCAGACCCCAATCAAAAGACCATATTGTGTTGAAGGATTTGGCTGTGAATATAAAAAAAACAGAACCGCCGGTTTGGTTATATTTAGACGGAGAGAAGCTGGAGGGGAAAGTTATTTCTCTACCCAAAGACGTGGAGGCGTTTTTTGACGTCAATCTGGTTATTGACTACTATTCCAAGTAATGGTAGAGATTAAAAACTATGAAATTTGCTTATTTAAGTGAAACGGTAGCTATTAAGACCATATCGGAAGACAACAAGGACGGTGTCTTTGAGATTGAGGGTTTATATACGGGATACGGTTTAACTTTGGGAAATTCCTTGCGCCGCGTCTTATTGTCCTCTTTGCCGGGAGCCGCTATCACCAGAGTAAAAATTAAAGGAACAAACCATGAATTTACCACTGTTCCGGGCGTTGCCGAAGATGTTGTGGAAATATCATTAAATTTAAAGGCGATTTGTTTTAGGGCGTATACCGATGAGCCCCAGGTATTAAGATTAAAAGTAAAAGGCGAAAAAGAGGTGACGGCGGGCGATATTGAAACCAATTCTCAAGTTGAAGTTATAAACTCGGACGCGCATATCGCGACCTTGACTGCCAAGGATTCGGAGTTGGATATGGAGTTAACCGTTGAACGCGGCTTGGGTTATGTGGCGACGGAATCAGTGAAGTCGGAAAAGTTACCGATAGGAGTTATCGCTCTTGACGCTATTTTTTCTCCTGTTGTTAAAGTAAATTTTGAAGTGGAAAATATGCGTGTCGGCGACCGTACCGATTATAATAAATTAAGATTAATTATTCAGACCAACGGCAATATTTCGCCGTCAGCAGCCTTGAGGAAAGCCAGTAATATTTTACAAGACCATTTTACTAAAATATCTCAGATAGAAGTAAAAGAAATTGATTTTAGCAAAGAAGGCAAGGAAGGCGGAAAAAAGAGTAAAAGCAAGAAAAAATAATGCGTAAGTTTCACAGAAAAAAGGGGCCTCGCCGCTCTTTTTTAAAAAATTTAGCAAACAATCTGATAGTCCGAGAAAAGATTTTGACTACGGAGACTCGAGCCAAAGGAATTCGTCCTTTCGTGGAGCGCTTGGTTACGATTGCAAAAAAACAACAGTTGCATAATTTAAGAATACTAATATCTCGTTTGTCCAATAAAGATACTGCGCAGAAGTTGTTTTATACTATTGCTCCTAAATATAAAGAGAGGGCCGGCGGTTATTTAAGAATTATCAAGCAAGGCAAAAATAGAAAAAGAGACGGAGCAAAAACGGCAATTATAGAATTTGTATAAAAGCGAACTAAAATGGAACACATTCTAGATGCGACAAATCAAAAATTAGGCAGATTGGCTTCAAAAATCGCCGTGATTTTACAGGGCAAACATAGGGCCGATTATAATCCTCGATTAGAAGGCAAGGATAAAATTACGGTTATGAACGCCTCTAAAGTAGTTTTAACGGGTAAAAAAGCAAAACAAAAAGTGTACCACTATCATACCGGTTATATGGGGCATTTACGCACCATTCCTTTTAAAGACATGATGACTAAACATCCAGAACGAGTTTTGGAATGGGCAGTTTATAATATGTTGCCTAAAAATTGGTTAAGACAAAAAAGAATGAATCGTTTGATAATTAAAAAATAAATTTATGATAAAAGATTATATAGAGTCAAAGGGGGCGAGAAAGACGGCGATAGCTCGCGTTAGATTAGTTAAACAGCCCGGCATTACTGTTAATGGTTTGGATTATAAAGAATATTTTAAAGCGCCAAGATATCGCTTGTCAGTTGAGGCGCCGTTATTATTAGTTGATTTAGATAGAAAGATGGGTTTTTCAGTTAAAGTCAGGGGCGGCGGAGTGACGGGGCAAGCGGAAGCGGTGCGTCATGGAATAGCTAGGGCATTGATAAGTTTAAATATTGAATTTAGGAAAAAGTTGAAACAGGCGGGATTTTTGACTAGAGACCCGAGAATGGTGGAGCGCAAAAAATACGGACTTAAAAAAGCTCGTCGCGCGCCGCAATGGGCAAAAAGATAGCATCTGTTTATTCGGTCGCCGTATTTTTATGGGTGCTGGTGGCTTTTCATTTAATTATTTTTTTCAGCGATTTGTATTCGCGTTATGACGGATTAGATAAGATTTCCCATCTTTTGGGAGGATTTTGGCTGGCAGTGTTTTTTTCCTATTTAATTATTAGATTAGATTGGCCAAGCCAGTCATTTTTTACGATTTTGGGATGGGTTGCTTTATTTGCTATTTTTTGGGAATTTCACGAATTTGTAGCGGATATTTTTATAAAAAGTAAAAATTTTAAGATGCAAATCAGCGCGTCCGATACTACGGGAGATTTGTTTTTCGGTTTATTGGGTGCTAGTATCTTTCTCGTATGGAAGAAGCTTTTGTCATTAATGGGGGAAAAAAATTAAAGGGACAAATTCGTTTGGCTGGTTCCAAAAACGCTGCCACAAAAATGATGGCGGCTTCTTTATTAACCGATGAAGAAATAATTTTAGAAAATTTTCCACGAATCGGCGACACCGAAATCACTGCAGAACTTTGCCATTCCATAGGAAGCAAAATTAAATTGCAGGGACAAAAACTTTCCATTAAAACCGCTTCCATCAAGAACTATCAGGTCTTATCTTTAAGCAGAAAAAATCGCATTCCTATATTGACTCTAGGACCTCTTTTATCTCGTTACGGCAAAGCCGAAGTTCCGGTTTTGGGGGGCGACAAAATTGGGCCTCGTCCCGTTAATTTGCACATAGACGCTTTAACTAGCATGGGCGCGAAAATAATTACCACGGAAAATAGTTATCAAGCAGAGGCCCCTAATGGCTTAAGAGGCGCCAGAATTTCTTTCCCCTTTCCCAGTGTGGGAGCCACTGAAAATGTGATATTGGCGGGAGTTACGGCTAAGGGCCGAACCATTATTTATAATGCCGCCGTTGAGCCGGAGATTATGGATCTGATAAAACTTTTACAAAAAATGGGGGCGATTATTGAATTGGGCGCTAACCGCACTGTTTATATTGACGGAGTTAAAAAATTGCGCGGAACAACCCATTCGGTTTTACCTGACCGCAATGAAGCGGTTTCTTGGGCTTGTTTGGCTTTGGCGACAGACAGCAAGGTTTTAGTTGAAGACGCGCGGCAAGAACATCTCATAACTTTTTTAAATGCTGTGAGACGAATTGGCGGCGAATATGAAATTACAAAAAAAGGAATAGTTTTTTGGAAAGAAAGAGAGCTGGGCGGAGTTGAATTAGAAACAGACACTCATCCCGGTTTTATGACGGATTGGCAACAGCCCTTTGTGGCGTTATTAACTCAAGCCAGGGGCGTGTCCGTTCTGCATGAGACTATTTATGATGATCGTCTGGGGTATGTTCAGGACTTAAACGCGCTTGGCGCAAATATTAAAGTTTTTTCAAAATGCTTAGGCGAACTGCCTTGTCGTTTTAATGGAATGGGTTGTTATCACAGCGCCATTATCAACGGTCCCACACGACTAAAGGGGCACAAGGTAACAGTGCGCGATCTTCGCGCGGGAATGTTAAATATTATTGCCGCTCTGATAGCTAAGGGAGAGTCCTCTATTTTGGGCATAGAAGAAATTGACAGGGGTTATGAGAATATTGATACTAGGTTAAAGAGTTTAGGCGCGGATATTAAAAGAGTAAAAGCAAAGTAATTTTTTATGTTCATTCGTAAAATTGGAATAGATTTAGGGACCGCCAACACGATTGTTTATGTTCCGGGCAGCGGTTTTATAATTAACGAACCGACAATCGTTGCTTTAAGCGTTCCCGACAACACTGTTTTAGCCGTGGGCAAAGAAGCTAAAGAGATGATAGGCCGCACTCCCGATGATATTATCGCTTACAAGCCCTTAAAAGATGGCGTTATCGCCGACTATTATATAACACGTGCCATGTTGCAATATTTTATTGCAAAAGCAGTTGGTTCATTTAATGTTTTTAGGCCGGAAATTGTCATATCGGCTCCGGCTGGCATCACGCAAATAGAAAGGAGGGCGATTATGAATACGGTAAGGGAGTCCGGCGCTAAAGAAGTTTATATAGTTAAAGAACCGATTTTAGCGGCTTTGGGAGCGGGTATTCCCATTAATAATCATGAGGGCAATATGATTATTAATATCGGCGGCGGCACCGCTGAAGTAGCGGTAGTTTCTCTTGGAGGAATTGTGGCTTGGCACAGTTTAAGAGTTGCCGGAAATAAATTTGACCAAGCTATTATTGAAATGATTAAGAAAAAATATTCTTTGTATATTGGAGAACAAACGGCGGAAACGGTAAAAATAGAAATAGGTTCAACATTGCCCACTAAAGAGAAATTAGAATTTCAATTGAGGGGACGTGACTTAATTTCAGGATTACCAAAAGACATAGTGATTAATTCCAATGAGATTGCCGAAGCGCTTCACCCGCATTTAATTGATATCGCGGCTTCCGTGCAAACTGTTTTTAGCGAGACCCCTCCGGAATTGGTCGCAGATATTATGGATAAAGGAATAATGCTTTCCGGCGGGGGAGCTCAATTGCGCCATTGCGACGAGTTTTTCAAAAGAACGCTGGGAGTCGCGGTGTATGTTGCGGAAGACCCGCTTTTCTGCGTGGCAAAGGGAACGGGATTGATTCTTAATCACTTAGAAGTTTATAAGAGAACCTTGACTCATAAACGATAGTTTATGGATTTAAAATCCGCTTACAAAAAATTAGCCGGCGACAATAATATCTTTCACGGTTATATTTTTTTTGGCAATGACATTGACCGGCAATTAGATTTTGTTTTGTGTTTGGCTAATTTTTTAGAGAATAACGACTGGCGCATCCCCATAAAACCGTTAATTGATTGTTTGTTAATTAAATTTGGAAAAGAAGAGTCCATTGGAATTGACGAAGTAAGAAATATAAAAAGTTTTTTGTGGCAAAAACCCTTTATTTCTTCGCGGAAAACTTTAATTATAAAAAACGCCGACCGGCTGACCGCGATAGGGCAAAACGCTCTTTTAAAAATCATTGAAGAGCCACCTCCGTCCGGTTTAATTATTTTGATTACCAAAAATCAAAACAGTTTAATTCCGACACTGTTGTCTCGTTTTCAAAAAGTTTATATTGCTTCTTCCCCGGCCAATGGTAAAATTGAAAGTAGTTTACTAATTGGGGTGAAAAATTTTTTGAAGGGTTCGGAAAGAGAGAAAATTAACATAATAAAAAAAGTTATTGAGGATGATATTCTAAGCGATTTTATAACGGCCGTTTTCTCCGAATTAGACAAAGACCCCATAAAAAATTTCCATTCCTTAAAAGAACTGATATATCGTTGGGTTAATATCAATAAATATAATACTAATAAAAAATTACAGCTTGAAGCATGGATAAGATCGTACCAATCATAACAATTTTAATTTTTGGCGGTATTCTGGTATACTTCCTGCCACTGGCGTGCGCTATCAAATAAATTAAAAGATTAAAAATAAAATAAAAATTAAAAATTATGGAGCAAGAAAAAGAATTAAAGCAATTGGAGCAAAAATTAAACGGCATCGTAAGCAGGTTCAAGGATGAATTATCTGGTATTCGCACCAATCGTCCCACTACCAAGTTGGTTGAAGATATTAAAGTTGATTATTTTGAACAGCGGCTTACCGTCAAACAGCTTTGCTCTTTGTCCATTGTTCCTCCCAGAGAAATTGTTTTAAGCGTTTGGGATAAAAATGCGGTTTCGGCGGTGGCTAAAGCGATTGAAGGAGTTCATTTGGGATTGAATATCGCCGTCAATGGCAGTTTAATTAGAATTAATCTCCCGCCCTTAACCGATGAAAGAAGAAAGGAATTCATTAAAATTACCAAGGGGATGGCGGAAAAAGAAAAAGTTAGCATCCGTTTATTAAGAGATGAAGTTAATAAAAAAGTAAAAACTAGCGTTGATGAGGACTTGAGACATTTTTTGCAAAAAAAAATTCAGGAATCAGTTGATAAAACCAATAAGAGCATTGAGGATTTGATGGAAAATAAAGTTAAGGAGATTAATGATTAGCGCTTTAATAGTTTTCTTCGGCCTTTTTTTTCTTATAATTATTCATGAATTGGGGCACTTTTGGGCCGCTAAATACTTTGGTGTTTGGGTGGAGGAGTTTGGCTTCGGCTTTCCTCCGCGGATTTTAAAAAAGAAAATCGGCGAAACAATTTACAGCTTTAATTGGTTGCCTTTCGGCGGGTTCGTAAAGTTGCGTGGTGAAATGGATTTGCCGGCGGATGCCAATGGGGAATTTGACAGCCGTTCTTTCTTTTGCCAAAAACCGTGGAAAAAAGTCATTGTGATTATCGCCGGCGTTGTAATGAATTTTTTAGTCGGTTGGATAATAGTATCGGCGGTTTTTTGGATAGGCATGCCGCCCTTAATATTTATTGACTCGGTTTCTAAAAACAGTTCTGCGGAGTTGGCCGGTTTGCGGGCGGGGGACTTAATAAACGATTGGCAAGAAGTTGCCGAATTGGTGAAATTTATTAATGATAACAGAGGCAATGAGGTGGTTTTGAATATTAATAGGGACGGGAATAATTTAGACATTAAAGTTACTCCCAGAACAGAGGTTCCCGTGGGTGAGGGTGCTTTGGGAATTGCTTTACATGGCGGAGGATTGCCACGCCAGGGTTTTTTTTCAGGATTATATAACGGCTGGATAATGTCTTGGAAAATAGCGGTAAGCGTTGTTTTGGGAATTTACCAATTATTTTTATCGCCGCAAAATGTGGTTGGTCCGGTTGGCATATTTAACATTGCCGTTAATACGGGGAAAGTCGGCCTTATTTATGTTTTGCAACTTTTAGGATTAATTTCCATTAATTTGGCGGTTTTAAATATTCTACCGATACCGGTTCTTGACGGCGGGAGATTATTATTCATAGTAATTGAAAAATTGCGTGGCAAACCTTTTTCTAAAAAGATAGAAATAAGAGCCAATGCCATTAGTTTTATATTTTTAATAATTCTTATTATTTTAGTGACTTTTAAGGATATAAACGCTTTACTATAATATATAAGTGTATATAAACATATATGAAACAATCCCAATTATTTACTAAGACTATCAGAGAGTCCCCTAAAGACGCGGTAAGCGTTAACGCTCAATTATTAGAGCGCGGCGGTTTTGTTTATAAAAATTCTGCGGGCGTCTACTCTTTTTTGCCGTTAGGATGGAGGGTTCTGCAAAAAATAGCGGCGATTGTAAAAGAAGAAATGAACGCGATCGGGGCTCAAGAAATGTTTATGCCTGCTTTAGTGGAAAAAAAATATTGGGAAACGACCGGACGCTGGAATGTGGGGATAGCTTTTAAGGTTTGTGACGATGAGGTCCTTCGACAAGCTCAGGACGAGCGCAAATTTAAATTTGCGCTCGGCTGGACTCACGAAGAGGTCATTACCGAAATAGTTTCTCACTTTATTAATTCTCCCAAAGACTTGCCGTTTGCGGCCTATCAAATTCAGACCAAATTTAGAAATGAGGCCAGAGTAAAATCGGGGCTTTTAAGGGGCAAGGAATTTATTATGAAAGATTTATATAGCTTTCACGCCACGCAAGAGGACTTTGAAAGTTATTATCAAAAAGTTAAAGAGGCCTATGAAAAAATTTTCAGGCGTCTGGACTTGAATGCTTTGTATGTATTGGCGGGAGGCGGTGATTTTACCGCGACTCATACCCACGAATTCCAGGTTGTTTCATCTGTCGGCGAGGACATTATCGCTGTTTGTTCCGGTTGCGGATATGCGGAGAATAAGGAAATCAGCAAATTAAACGATGGGGATTTATGTCCTAAATGCGAAGGAAAAATAAAAACAGAAAATGCTATTGAAGTGGGCAATATTTTTCCTCTGGGAAATAAATACTCCCAATCATTTAATTTGAGAACTCCGGTGATAATGGGTTCTTATGGGATAGGATTAAGCAGGGCGATGGGAACTATTATTGAGACCCATCACGATGAAAAGGGCATAATCTGGCCGGACTCCGTTGCCCCGTTTCAGGTTCATTTAGTTGAAATCGGAGAGGGGTTGGCGGAAAAAACTTATAAAGATTTACAAAAACAAAATATTGAAGTACTATATGATGACAGAAGAATATCGGCTGGTGAAAAATTAGTGGACGCGGATTTACTGGGCATTCCTTGGAGGATGGTGGTGAGCGAGAAGACCGGAGACAAGATAGAAATGAAAAAAAGAAATAAAAAAGAATCCCAACTGATTTCTCTTGACGATGCGCTTAAATTATTTCGCTAAAGATATAGGAATTGATTTGGGTACGGCTAACACTCTTATTTATCTGGCGGGCAGGGGGATTGTAGTTAACGAGCCCTCCATTATTGCCGTCAACAATAAAACTGGCCATGTTTTGGCCATTGGCAACGAGGCCAGAAAAATGTTGGGGAGGACTCCTAGCCATATTCACGTAATTAGGCCGCTAATTAACGGAGTCATATCGGACTTTGATATGACTCAAGAAGTTCTAAGAAATTTTTTAAAGAGAATAAAAACCGGTCCTCTTGCTTTTAATTATCAAAGAGCTGTGGTTGGCATCCCAAGCAACTTGACAGAGGTTGAGAGAAAGTCGGTTGAAGACGCGGTGATTGGCGCGGGCGTGAACAAGGCCTATCTTATTGAAGAGCCCTTGGCGGCGGCGATTGGAGCTCGTTTGCCCATTCACGAACCAACGGCAAATATGATTGTGGATATCGGCGGGGGAACTACCGAAATCGCCATAATTTCTATGGGAGGAACTGTGACGTCAAAAAGTTTAAAAATTGCTGGAGATAAATTAACCGAAGACATTATTAGGTTTATTCGCGACGAATTTCGTTTAGTTATAGGAGAGCCAACCGCCGAAGATTTAAAGATTAACATTGGGTCGGCTATACAGCTTGATGAAAAACTTGAAATGACGATTCGCGGCCGCGATTTAACCGTCGGTTTGCCGAGGGAGGCAATGGTTAAGGATTTTCAAATAAGAGCGGCTATTATTCGTTCCATTAAAACCATAGTTGAGGCGGTGAGAGAGGTTATAGAAACGGCGCCGCCGGAGCTTACGGGGGATATTTTGAGGCGTGGCATATTTATTTGCGGCGGTAGCAGTTTGTTGCGCGGTCTTGACCAGCTGATTGCCAAAGAATTATCAATTCAAACCACATTAGTTGACGACCCCTTGACATGCGTGGCGCGTGGCGCGGGCGTGGTAGTAGAAAATTTTGGCCAGTATTCCGCTATTCTAAATTATCCAATGATTCCAAGAGATATTAAGGTTTGAGTTCGAGGTTGAGCATGTATCTTTGCCATTTTTGTTGCAACTCGTCCGTGTTTTTTATCTCATAATATTTTTTAAGCGCTTTATCC
The DNA here is from genome assembly GCA_964363475.1 of uncultured Candidatus Saccharibacteria bacterium. Taxonomy (GTDB): domain Bacteria; phylum Patescibacteriota; class Minisyncoccia; order UBA6257; family UBA11618; genus CAZATK01. The sequence goes on along the minus strand of CAYIII010000003.1, from coordinate 4,302 downwards.
CACCCGATTTTCTTTCCTTCTATTGAGAAATTTAAAAAAGTTTCCATATCGTCTTTAGTCAAAAGATAATCATTTAGATAAATAGCCATAATGTATGCGTATGCATCGCTAGCAATTATATTTTCTTTATTATCCAAAATCCGTTTTAGTTGAGGCCAATTTCTGTTATCTATCCAATCTTTTGCTATTTGGTTTCTAGTTTGCTGTCTTGAGGGGTCATCATAATGGCTGGCAATACCCTCTTCTGCCCACGAAGGCACTCTGCCAGGATATAAAGTGTTAAGTAGAGCATGAACCATTTCATGTGCTAGCGTGCTGTCTGCTACGGCAGGTTTTTTACCGCAAGATATCCACATTTTATGTCTAGTCCTCTCCTCACTATTTATATCTAAAGATATTGTAAGGCCAAGATTTTCGTTGCCAAGAAAATCTACATGAACAATGCACTGGCCAATGCCGGGAGGAAATTTCTCTAGCCCCATTTTTGCCAATTGTTCCCCAAATACGTCTTGCGCGACTTTCTCACGCCAATATTCCGCTGCGCGTAGCAACTCGTCGCTAAGTTCTTGTGTACCCTTCACCGAAATAATAAAATTACTATTATAAGAAATGTTTGCGCCTGTGTTCTCATCTAAATCCAATGTTAATTTGTTAAATAATTTTCTCGTCTCTTCTCGTGATACATATCGTTCTTGCTGATCTTGTATATCAGTTTTGGTATTAACAATGATTCTGATTAATTTGAACCTCAAATCTTCAGCAACGAAATTTTGCCAGTTTTCTTGTAGTTGTCGCATGTCTGTTATGTCGTAGTGTTTTTTTAGGGCCCTATCCCATCCCTTCGTGCTATTCTTAATATCCAATCCAAAATTTCTTAAAGTTTCTTCGTCTTTTATAGTTAGGAGATAATGCGTTAAAGAAGCAGCCATATAATACTCGGGGCTTTCTTCTAGATATTTTCCTTCGCTTCTCGTATATTTTTCTAAAGTTAGGCGATTTAATTTAGGCCAATTTTTTGTTGAGTTCCAAAATCTCATGACGTCAATTATTGTTTCGGCCGTTTCGGGATCATCATTGCAATTAACTCCTGTTTGAATCCATAAAGGCAACCGCTTAGTGTCCCCGGTAGTTAGTTGCGATAAAAGGGGGGCGAAAGAATATTCCGATTTATTTACCGATGGTCTTGTAAAGACAGATGCAATTAAAAAGCCAAATGATAGCGCCATTAATAGAAGAAGCAATAATCTTGGGGATTGTTTCACTAACTAATTATAGCAAACCTAATGACAAGAGGTTTTTGAAATGTCTGATATTGGTTGTTTTTTGCTTGCTTTTAAAATTTATATAAGGAAAAATATCAGTAATGAATCGCCGTTATATTTTTTTTGGTATTTTATTTTTTCTGATATTATTTTTTATTTTCGGCAATATCAGTTGGAAAAATAAAATCGTCAGGTCGGTGAATATTTTTTTATCGGGCAATTTTTTTAACGACGAACTAAATGCTTTGAAGTCAGAAAATCAAGCCCTTAAAGCTCAAATTTTAGAATTAAATAATAAAGTTATTCCTCTTAAATCAGATGCGGTAATCGGACAAGTTTTTTCTTCTTACCCCTTTAACAATAAAAATTTATTAAGCATTAATGTGGGAGAGAATCAGGGCATAAAAGAATTAATGCCGGTAACTTTGGAGGGATATACTCTGGTGGGGCAAATCAGCAAGGTTTTCAAAAATTATAGCTTAGTAAAGACGATTTTTAGTCCGGACTGGCAAATACCGGTAAGAATCGGGGAAAAGAAAATTCCCGCTCTTTTAGTCGGCGGGCCCAATTTAAAATTAACAATGATTGTAAATGACAAGCCCATTTTTGAAAATCAGCCGATTTTTGCGGCATCGCAGGACTTGCCTTACGGATTAAACATCGGCGCAGTAACCGATGTTCAGAATAATTCCGACACGGGAGTTTTCCAGGAAGCCAATATTGATTTAGATTATGATTTTGACAATCTTACCGAATTGTCTGTTTTACTATGGACCGCAGATTAGCTTCTCAAATTTTTTTGGCGGTTTTATTTGCTTTACTGCAAAATACCAATTTTTTATCTCTGGGCGGCATAAAAATTAATTTGGCGCTGATATTGCTTTTGGCCCTCGCCTTTATAGTTCGTAATTGGATGGAGTATTCGTGTCTGATAATTTTAGTTTCTATTCTGTTGAAGGTGGAAGCCGGATGGGATTGGAATGTTATTGTATTTATTCTGGTGATTTTGGGAGTTTATTTTTTAAAAAAGTTTTTACCGTGGCAAATATTATTGAATTATTTGTTTTCTGTTTTTCTGTCAACGCTGGTTCTTTATTTATTGTTGGATTGGCATTTTATACAAAACAATTTCATTATTTTCTTTAAAGAATTAACATACAATATGATATTTGGAGCGTTACTATATCTTATTTTAGCGAGATTTTATGGCGAGAAAACCAGAATTAAATTTTGAAGACGCCATATTAGACCAGTGGTCTGACAGCGATTTAAAACGCTTGGAAAGGCCCCTGGTATCAAATGTTTTTTGGTTGGTAATCGTTTTTAGTGCGCTGATAATATTGCTGGTGGTTTTTAGAATTTTGGCCTTAAACTGGTTTTTTGGAGATTTTTATAAAAAAAGGTCTTATATTAACGTCAATCAAGAATTTATCATTCCGGCTCATAGAGGGATTATCAGCGACCGCTTCGGCAATCAATTGGTTAAAAATATTCCAAGTTTCAGCGTTAGTATTAATAAGTCCGAGTTTATTAAAAACCGTTCAGAGCAAAATAAATTATTAAAAAAATTATCGCTTGTTTTAGAAATTCCCGAAGATGATTTAAAGAAAATAATTAAAGATACGGATTTAGAAGAAAGCGTTAAAATATTATTGGCTCGTAATATTACTTTAGAGCAGGCAATTGATTTGCAGGGATTGAGAAATGACGCGCTGGTAATTGAGGATGACTATAAAAGAGATTATGTGGAGCCATTGGTTCTTTCTCATATATTGGGATATACGGGGCTTATTGATTGGTCAAAAAATATTGAAGGAAAAACAGGGCTGGAAGATTTTTATAATGACACTCTTCGGGGCGAAGACGGCGCCTATATTATTTCTCGCGATGCCAAGGGCAATGCTCTGCAGAAAAAAATTATAAGGGAGAATAAGCCCGGCTCTCAACTGCTCATTACCGTGGATTTAGAATTTCAAAAATATTTTTACGAAAGATTTCGGCAGAGCTTGCAAGAATTGGAGCGTCATGCCGGTACTGGCATAGCGATGAATCCCAAGACGGGGGAGATTTTGGCGCTAGTCAGCTTTCCCAGTTTTGATAATAACAATCCGGTTAAATATCTGCGCGCTCCCAATCAGCCACTTTTTAACAGGGCAGTTTCAGGCACTTACAGCCCCGGCTCCACTATAAAGCCGTTGGTGGCTTTAGCCGGATTAAAAGAGAAAATAATGGATACAAACTTCGAAGTTTATTCTCCCGGATACTTGGAAATTCCAAACCCTTACGACCCTGAAAATCCCAGCCGATTTTTGGATTGGAGAGTGAATGGTTTGGTTAATTTACATTCTGCCCTGGCTCGTTCCAGCAACGTTTATTTTTATGTTATCGGAGGCGGGTATAAAAACATTAAGGGCTTAAGAATCAATAAATTAAATGAATACTGGAAAAAATTTGGACTTGATAAAAAAACTAATATTGATTTACCAAATGAAGCGGTTGGTTTTTTGCCTAATCCCGAAGAAAAAGAAAAAAGAACCAAACAGCCGTGGCGCATCGGAGACACGTACAACGTTAGCATTGGCCAAGGGGATTTAATTATTACCCCCATCCGCCTTTTAAGCATGATTGCCTCTATTGCCAATAATGGAAAAATGATGAAACCCCATTTTCTGCTGAATGAATCGCCCGATGTTTTATTTGATTATTCCGATTGGGGCGATTTAATAAAAGAAGTCCAACAAGGCATGAGGGATGCTGTGGCAAAATCATACGGCACGGCTAATTTTTTATATGATTTGCCTTATAAAACAGCCGGCAAAACCGGTAGCGCTCAAATAGCCAACAATACCAAAACCAACGCTTTTTTTACGGGATACGGACCAGTAAGCGACCCGCAAATAGCGATTTTAATTTTAGTGGAGGACGCCAAGGGCGGAAGTTTAAACGCGGTTCCAATCGCGAAAGATGTTTTGAAATGGTATTATGACCATAGATTGAATTAACCTGTAAAATCTCAAATCTCAATGACCAAATCCCAATA
>CAYIII010000002.1:0-71570 GCA_964363475.1 uncultured Candidatus Saccharibacteria bacterium | reverse complement strand
TATAGATTAAAACATTATGGATGCGCAGATAAAAAAAAGATGCAAGAAAAATATGATAGGTATAAAGCAGTAGACGATACCGGAGAAAGAACTTATGAACATATGAATCCAAACGCAAAAACTATTAGATTAAAATTTTGGGAATTTGATAATTATTTTGTTAATTTAATATATATTTTAATTTACAAATATATAACTAACATTTTAAATTTACTGATTTTAGCAAAAAGGAGGTTGGTAAAAATTATTTATGATTACATTTAAAAAATTTGCTTTTGGCAGGTCTGGACTTGGTAATCAGCTCTTTCAATACACTGGCGCCAGATTATATGCCGAACTGAATAACTTTAGTTATTATTTTCCGGAATGGATTGGAAGTAGGGTTTTTTCAGGTGTCAAATTAAATAATAATACAAAGAGATTAGATGCTCTAAGGTACTATTTTTTAACTACTCGTCAATTGAGTGATTTGGGATCTTATAGTTACTGGCAAAGCATTAAATGGTTCCTATCTCCCGATTACTTTCGTTTGCCACCCACGGTCTCTTTAAAGAGTTTGTATGAAAATCCGGAAGACCATATTGATTTATATGGTTATTTTCAAGATGAATTAAGTTTTTCTTTATTAAAAAAATATAGACACATGATTTTAGATTGGCTCTCTTTTAAAAAAGAAATTGACGAATCTCTCTATAGATTGACAGAAAAATTTCGTCCCTGGATTGGGTTACATGTCAGAAGAGGAGATTTTGTTAAACTAAAACTGGCTTTGCCGATAGAACAATATAAAGAATCTCTAGGGCAAATTTATAACAATCAAAATATTTTTATAGCTAGCAATGATGAGACGGTAAAAGAAGATTTTTCTGAATTTAGGTTAATTAACTTAAAAAATCCGCTAAGTAATATTCCAGATTATATTTTTGATTTTTGGATGCTTAAAAATGCTCAATCGATAATAGGTGGCGGATCCACCTTTTCTTGGTGGGCAGCCTATTTAGGCAATAATGATTATCACTCTCTTCCATTATTACGTTCGGAACAAATGTTATTAAAAGAAAATAAAATATTTAGACAAGAGATTTAGATTTTATATACCAATTAATTGTTTTCTTTAAACCTTTATTTAATTGAGTTTTGCTGATAAACCCGAATTCTTTTTTCGCTAAGTCAGCATTTAACATCCTTCTTGGTTGTCCGTCGGGTTTAGTTTTATCCCAACGAACTTCGCCTTTATATTTAATTATTTTACAAATTAAACCAACTAAATCTTTTATAGAAGTTTCTGCGTTGCATCCAATATTAACCGGATCTGATTTATCATATTTTTCTGTGGCCAATATAATTCCCTTCGCCGCATCTTCAACATACAAAAACTCTCTAGTAGCTTTACCGCTTCCCCATATTTCTATAAATGGCAACTTATTTTTTTTAGCATTAACTATTTTTTTAATTAAAGCTGGCACAACATGAGAACTCTGCGGGTCAAAATTATCTCCAGGTCCATATAAATTAATCATTAATAAATGAATAGCATTAAATCCATACTGCTTATGATAGGCCTGTGATTGAACCAGCATCATTTTTTTAGCTAAACCATAGGGAGCATTCGTTTCTTCCGGATAACCAAGCCACAAGTCTGTTTCCACAAATGGTATTTTTGAAAATTTAGGATAAGAACACACGCTTCCAATACCAACAAACTTTTCAATACCAGATTTATAAGCGGCATCAATTAAATTAAGCGCCATTGAAGCATTATCATAAAAAACTGATGCGGGATTTTTTTGGTTGAAACCTATGCCTCCAACAAGGGCGGCTAGATGTATAATAATATCTTTATTACGCACCACCTGATTACATACACTTCTCTTTCTTAGATCATATTCCTGTGAGCGGGGGATAAATATATTTTCTTTCTTGACCCTCCTCTTTATTAATGCTTCAAACACATAATTTCCCAAAAATCCACCTCCGCCTGTCAATAAAATTTTTTTATTTTTCAAATTAATCATTTTTTGAGCAAATTGCATAAAAATTTAATTTCTTTTGTTGTTAATTCCGGATTATTGCCAAAGTAAAATCCGTTTTCATGAATAAGTCGGGTATTTTTACAATTAATGCCATTTTTATCTTTATATTTTAAATAAAACGGTTGTTCCATAATATTACCAGCTATAATAGGTCTAATTTCTACATTATTTTTTTCAAATCTCTTTTGATATTTCTCAAAACAATCCTTATTTTTACAAATAACTGGCATTGCGAAATTGGATACCAAATCCATATGATTCATATCTAATAAAATAAAATCATCATTTTTTCTTTGCGCGTCATGAAACTTTTTGAAATTATTAAAGCGTTTATTAACTATTTCGTCCCAGTAGCGCAGTTGATTATTGCCCAAAAAACCGCTTATTTCTGTCGGTCTAGCATTATAAGCCAAATCATAAAAAGTATAACGAGAAAAAAAATTATTAATATTATGAACTAATCTGATATTATACATTTCTTCTTTTGGCAAATCTCTGTCCCAGCCATGCGCCCGAACCTTTAAAAGCATATGATATAATTCTGAATTATCTGTAACAATCATACCGCCTTCAATGGTAGACAGATGATGACCGACAAAGAAAGAAAAGGTGGCAGCCAATCCAAAATTACCTAATAACTTACCGTTAACTTTAGAACCCAAAGATTCACAATTATCTTCCAAAAAAATAATATCATTTTTTTTACACAAACTAGCTATTGTTTCTATATGATCGCTAAATCCCAAAACATTAGTTAAAAAAAGGCCGTCTAAATTTTTAATTTTTCTTTTAAATATATCCGGTGAAACATTAATAGTTTTCATTTCGCAATCTAAGAATAGGACTTTTAACCCCAATTGAATAAGTGGCATTATATTTGTTGGCCAGGTTAGTGCTGATACGCCAATAACATAATTCTTTCTAAGCCAATTTAAATTAAGGAGTGATTGTATTAAAACTAAATTAGCGCTACTGCCACTACTAACAAAAACCGCATGTCTTCTGCCTTGCTTTTCAGCAAATGCATCTTCAAATTTGCGGCACTCGCTATTCATGCTAAGAATGGCGGATTTCTTGATAAAATTAATTAGCTTTTTTTTAGTTTCTTTTTCTTTATAAAATGTAGATTTAACCAGTTTTATCATTTTTTATATGTTTTAAATCAGCTTCCACCATAATTTTTACTAAATCATGAAATTTAACTTTGGGACACCAGCCAAGTTTTTTTTGGGCTTTACTATAATCAGCAACTAAATTATGAACATCCGTCGGTCTGAAATAAGACGAATTAATTTCAACATATTTTTTCCACTTATCAATGCCAACCGCCTTAAATGATTCATCTAGAAATTCTTCAATTGAGTGGCTTTCTCCAGTACCAATAACATAATCATCCGGCTTATCTTGTTGCATCATCAACCAAACGGCCTCCATATATTCAGGAGCGTAACCCCAGTCGCGTTTGGCGCTTAAATTACCCAAAGAAATTTTTTTCATTAGACCGGCCTTAATTTTGGCTACGCCGGAAGTTATTTTTCTGGTAACGAATTCTTCGCCGCGACGAGGGGATTCATGATTAAAAAGAATCCCATTTACCGCAAAAATATTAAATCCGTCTCTATAATTACAAGTTGAATGATAACCCAAGAGTTTTGCGCATCCGTACGGGCTTCTCGGGAAAAATAAAGATTTTTCATTTTGCGGAGGCGAAGTATTGCCAAACATCTCGCTGGAACTGGCTTGGTAAAATTTTATTTTCTCGTTGCCACCGTCCTCAAAATCCTTAATAGCTTCCAATATTCTTGTCGGCCCCAAACCAGTAACGTTGAGGGTATATTCGGGAATATCAAAACTTACTCTTACTTGTGATTGCGCCGCTAAATTGTAGATTTCATTCGGTTTGATTTTATAAACTAATTTTCTTATTGTATTGGCGTCTATTAAGTCGCCGTAATGCAAAAATAATTTTGGCATTATATGTTTTATGAGTCCGGTATTTATTACTGAAGACCTGCGAATAATGCCGTGCACTTCATAATTCTTTAATAATAATAATTCCGCTAAATAAGAACCGTCTTGTCCATTAATTCCCGTTATTAAAGCTACTTTATTTTTTTTCATAAATTATTGATTTGTTTTAAAACGAAATTCGCAACTCTTTTGCCACATTGGTCATCAGAATAATATAATTGTTCTTTAATAGCCGTCTTTCTTTTTTCTTCATCTATTTTGGGATTATTAAGGAAAATATTAATTAGAAGCAATAACTCTTCTGGTGTTTTCGCTATTTTTACTGCTCCTGTTTGCAAATATTTCTGCATATGCTCCTCGTCGTGATAATGTTTAACGCTTTCAATATAACGTTTCTTTTCCCATCCATCAAACTCAATCATTATCTGTGGCTTATTAAAAGGTAGAGAGTCAATGCCAATCGTAGAATTAACATAAATTATCATTTCAGAATAGTGTAAAGAATTAACTAAATGTTTCTGGTCCTTATTAATTAATTCTGTTATTTTAGGATGGTCGCTATTTTCGGGTTTTGTGCCGGGCCATTCTATTAAAAAATTTTTATCAGTTATAAATTTTTCTAAAAACCCTGGATGCCCTAAAGGATGTTTTCTAATTAAGAATTGAATGTTGCTCGGTAATATTTTTTTACGCAAGCCATCTTTTAATATTTGGCATAACTGCCAATCTGTATCTGACAAAATAGATCCGGCGGGCGCAAATAATATTAATCTTTTATTAATATCGGCTCCAATTTCTTTAAAAAACTCTTCACGCGTGTTATATGCGTTGCGAAAATATATATCAAATTGAGGAATTCCACTAATAAAAATATCTCTAGGATTTACATCATGAAATTTTACGGCCTCATTTTTTATGATTTCATTGTTAACGATTAATTTATTAGTAATTATCCTCATTAATCCCTTTGTAGTGGTGTTGTCCCAAGAACGAACTAATCCCATAGAAAACACATTATTGACCTCTGCTTCTTTTAGAAAACAGATGTCTGCATTATTAAAAACGTCAGTTACTAGAATATATTCTGGTCTATATTTGTTAAAATATTCTAACAACATTGGCGATCTATCAAATTTTTTATCTAAATATCTTACTATATTTCTTGCAAACTTAAATTTTGATAAAAATAATGACAAAAAATAAGATAACCCTAATTCTATAAGACCCGTAAAAGTTCTTTCTCTATTCCATTTTTCCTGAGCTCTAAATCTTACTGCGCGCGTCGGGATTAAAAAAAAATTCAACCATTTAAATTTAGAAAAGTTTCTGCCTAAAATAAGTTGTTCGTCTATGCCAACTAATTTGACATTTTCATGTTCATAATTATTTCGTAAAAGATCTAATTTACTTTTAGGAACAAATACTATTAGGTTAATTTTTTTATTTTGTTTTAGCGCGCTAAACACATCAGTGGTAAAAAAGTTCCTTGAAGATAGAAAGTGAAAGCTAGCTACAAACAGATTCATAAATTTTTATAATTTTATTTATATAATCATCCCAATTTCTTTGCCTGGCCAATTTATAACCATTATTACCCAAGCTTTCTGCCAGATATTTATTTTGTAATATTTTGATAATTGCCGTCGCTGTTGATTTTTCGTCATTTTCTGACACCAAAATGCCAGTTTTTCCATTAATTACAGCTTCCGGTACTCCTCCTGAAAAAGTGCCGACAACCGGTTTCTTGTATAAACCGGCTTCTAAGTAGACCAATCCATAACCCTCAAATTCATGGTCAATGTATTTTGGCAGCATTGCAAAAACACTGCAATGCTGAAAACAAAACGCCAATTCTTCAGAAGAAGCTTGAGGAATAAAAAAAACTAAATGTTTTTTATCATTATCAATCAAATTTTTATAAAAATTATTATCACCAGATCCTATAATAATTAAACATGAATCAGCGATGATTCTATTAACTTCGTTAAAAGCTTTTATTAATATTTCGTGACCCTTTCTTGGCTTTAAAGGGCCAACGCTTAAAATAATTTTAAAGTTAGGAGGCGCAAAACCTAAAAAATTATAATTTTGATGAATCTTTGTTTTTGTATAAGCAATGGGATTATTAATAATATTAATTTTCCTCTCATAAGCAGAAACTTTCGTTATATTTTTAGATGTAAATTGGCTTACTGCAATTATTGAATTAGCATTTTTATATGCTGGTGTAAATAAAATTTTGTCTAATAAATTAAAAAAAGGTTTTACAGAATATGTTCCGTGAGCAGTAAAAATAAATGGTAATTTATTTCTACGAGCCATATGCCATCCAAGCAAGGCATACGGGAAGTCTAATAATGAATGGATAACAGCGGGTTTTTGATAATTAATTTTTATTTTTTTATATAAAAGAGGTAATTGTAAAATTCCTTTAATAGAATTAAAACTAAGAGGCAGGTTAGGTAAAATATATTCTATATTATTTGAATATGCGGTAACTATTCTTTTGGCCTTTTTAGGAAGGAGCAATATAAAAGACTGTTTTTTACTTAACAGCGCAAGACAATGGTTGTGTGTTATTGTGCCCCAGCCGGAATTATTTTCATTAGTACTGCTAATAAGCACTATATGCATAAAAATGATAATATCTTCCTAGCTCTGTTTTCCCAAGTGTAATTTTGCACATCCCTATAAGCTTGTTCTGATATTTGATTGGCTAAATTTTTATTGTTTAAAACTTTTTCAATTCCATCGGCTAAATCCATAGAATCTCCCGGCTTAACCAAAATTGAATTTTTCTCATTAAGAATTTCTCTTAATGATGGTAAATTACTGGCAATGATCGGCGTTTTAGATGCCATGTATTCAAAAAGCTTAAGCGGAGAAGTGTAATAAGCAGAAAATTTAGTCCATGTCCACGGAATAGTGACCGCATCACAAGCTCTCATCCAGTAGGGGACTTCTGACACCGGAACTTGATTAACAATTTTTATATTTCGGACATTTAATTTTTTGGCTAAATTTAGATAATCATTTACGGCGTTTTGTGGCCCGCCAACCAATAGTAATAAAATATTTTTATTTTTTAATATAGATATCGCTTCTATTAGCTGGGGAATTCCTTTTTCTTGATTGCCAAAAACCTTAAATCTGCCCACATATCCCACTATAAATACAAATTCCGGCAATTCTAATTTCTTTCTGCAATTAATTTTATCTGGCAAATTTTTAAACATTGCCAAATCTACACCATCAGAGGCAACAATTACTTTATTTGGAGAAAATCCAAGCTTAATAAAATTATCTTTTATAAAATTTGTTAAAACTACAACTAATTTAAGGGAAGATTTTTGAGAAACCATTCTTAATAAAAATTGTCCTGCTCCACTATGAATTACATGTTCTTCGTAAACAATCGGGAAACCAAAAATTGACATCCAAAACACTGTTAAAGCGTCTCTTGTATAGTAAATATCAATTTCTTCTTTTCTTAATTTAAATACAGCAAAAGCTCCCCAAAGCAATGTTTGTAAAATAAATAATATTTTATTATCTGATAACGGAAGCAAATCTAGATTCGCTGTGGTTATAACTTTAAAGTTTTTTTTAACTTTGTAAAAATCAAATACATTCATATTTTGTAAATCTTTATTTTGAAAGCGAAACGGATGGCACAATAAAACATCAGCGCCTTGAATAGCGAAGGCTTCGCACATTTTTACAATTTGGTAACCATGCGCTTTTTCCGTTGGTAATCTGGCGTTAATTATATAAGCAATCTTCATTTTTTCACATATTTTAGTATTGTTTTAAAATATAAAATTCCTAAATCAAAAAAAATAAAAAAAGAAAGAATTATTTTATAGCCGAAATTTATTGAAGATCGCCATATCGTTATAAGATATTTATATATTAAATGAAATAAATAAAATATTGCTGGATATTTTTTTTTATTTCTAAAAATATCCTTAATTCTTCTTTTTGAAGTCATAATGGGAGTTTCATGTGGTCTTATTTCTCGACGATAATATAATGGTTTTTGTGTTTGAGCAAAATAGCTCAATAAAGATAATTCACTTAAAAAAAGCGTGTCTGCCGCCAATGTATTTTGCATTAAATGAGTTTTTCTAATTGATTCTGACCTTATTAAACCAGTAAGTATACAACTAGAATTATTGGAAGCCAATATAAACTTATTAAATCTTGATATTAAATTTAATGTTCTAGTGTCAAGGTATTGCGGTATAATTTGTAATTTATTGTTATATTCATCTATTGAATAAGTTAAAGAATAAGCCAGAGTCACATTTTCTTCCTTCTCTAAAATTTCCATACAAGAAGAAACAAAACTTTTATCATATAAATCATGCCCACTAGCCCACATGAAATATTTACTTGATGATAATTGAAAGGCTCTATTCCAATTTTCTGGCCCAGATAATCGTTCTTTATTTTTAAAATATTTAATGCGACTATCTTTTCCCGCATATTTACAAGATATTTCTTCGGTCTTATCAGTAGAAGCGTTATCACAAATAATAATTTCCAGATTGGAATAATCTTGAGCCAATAATGAGTCCAGTGTCTGAGAAAGAAATCTTTCTTCATTCAAAGCGGGAACCCCTATATTAACTAATTTCATAAAAGAGGGAAATTGGGATTACAATTTTTACATAATCTGTGATAATATTCTGCCTTTTTATTATCTCCGATTTTCTCATATATTATTTTTAGTAAATAAAAAGAACGGTAAACACATCGCCAATCAGTATTTAATCTTTGAGTTATGCTTTGTAAAACTTGAATGGCCTCGTTATATTTTTTTTGCGAGTATAGTATTTTTCCCCATTCAAGACCAATTTTATCAGCAGGATTATACTTCAAATTCTTAATAATTTCTTGTTGATAAATATTTTTAAAGAAATTAAATATATTTTTTAATTTTTTATCATCCGGAAAATCAATATACGCAATTATTTTTTTTACCATCAAATTCATTTTGACATCTCTTTTTTTTAAACAAATATAATCAAATATTGGTAATATATAATTGGACTGAATATTGGTCTCTATTAAGCCCTGTTCATAATCTTTTATGGGGTTATTCATATAATTTAATTTTTTATTTTCTTCTCTTTTTACAGCACAAATTAATATTTCTTGAGAGATTCTGGGGTCCTTAGGAATGGACTTACTAAAGTCATCGTGATTTGCAATGATTTTATAATCATAATCAAGAACATTAAGGTACATAATTAAGGATTCAAGAGAGGGGATGCTAACTACTGTATTATTAAATGTTGACCCATCAGAATATGCGGACTCATATTTTTGCCCTGTTAAACCATATATTTTTTTTTGATTAAAATAAACGACATCCTTTAATTCAATATAATTTTTAATATTTTCTGTAATGAATTTTGACGGCAAACAAATCGTGCTAATTACAAGTATTTTTTTTGATATTTTATCTAATTGTTTCAACGCTAAAAAAATGGACTCACAATGATGTAGTACCCCAAGACAAAGAACTATATCAAATTGTTTTTTATGTTTTGCTAATGATTCTAAAGAATCTTGTTTAAATTTTACGCGTGTCTTAATGTTTAAAATTTTTCTTATCATTTTACCCTTTGTAATATTATTTATTCTTGGCTCAATACCAATTATTTCCTTAAAGGGTAAGTGACTTAATTGATGAGTAATCCAGCCGTCATAACATCCAATGTCAATAATAGACGCTTTTTTAATCTCATTATTACTGAAATTATTTTTTATTATTTCTTGTACTTTTCTTAAAAGAAAATCAGCCCTGCCCCTCATACCTTCTTCGTGGTTAATAGAGCCCCCATTAAAATCCCAGTGACCATGATAAAATTGCCCTAAACTATTAATTGATTCTATGTTACTTTTGGTTAGATTATTTTTTTCCATATTCTTTTTAAGTCCCTCAACATTGCTAATCCATATATAATAATTAAATTAAATAGAATGGATACAAAAAGACCTATTTTTTTTAATTTATTTAAATTAACTTTTTTGATTACTATTAACTTTTTATAAACTAAGTACCAATAAGGCAATAAACTAGCGCCGTTTATTTTTTTTAAATATGTATCATTTAAGCGCCTCTGTTTAGCGCCCCCGTTTTTTTCTTCAGGATGAACCTCTCTTCTGTAAAAAAGTTTTTCCGAAATATGAGCAAAATCACCAACTAAAGACAGTTCGAAAAGAAACACTAAGTCCATTCCTAAAATATTTTGGAATAACAATGTTTTCTCCATAGCGCTTCTTTTAATTAATCCATACACGGGGTTGCCGTTGGGTATTCCCCAAAGGATACAGTGTAATTTACGAGATATGCCCAAATCCCTCGTATCCAATCTTCCTGGCATTGTTCCTAAATTATTATTTTCGCAATCTATTGACGATGTTATCGGATATACTAATACCACTTTATTTTCTACCTTAAACATATTTAAACACTTACAAACAAAACTTTTATCATACAAATCATGTCCGCCTGCCCACATAAAATATTCTCCGGAAGACAAGAGAAATACTTTATTAAAATTTCTTGTTCCGCCAATATTACTTTCATTAAGATGATATTTAATACGGCTATCTTTTCTAGCATATTCTTGGGCTATTTCCCCGGTCTTATCAGTAGAAGCGTTATCACAAATAATAATTTCCAGATTAGAATAATCTTGAGCCAATAATGAGTCCAGTGTCTGAGAAAGAAATCTTTCTTCGTTGAAAACGGGAAGTCCTATACTAACCAATGAGCGATTGTTCATGTTTTAAATTTTTGATAATCAACCTTATACGTAATGAAAAAAACGCAAAAATAAGTATAAAAATAATAATTGGCTTATAATACCAAGCTACAGGAGCTTTATAAATAAGAAGAATATGATAATAAAATTGGTGCAGAAGATAAAAGATGTAGAAGTGATTTTGGTGTTTTTTACTATATATATCTCTTATTTGTTTCTGAATATTTTCCGAACCAGTTTCTTTTGGTCTAACCATGCGATAATAAAATAAAAATTTTGGTATATAAGTAAATTCGCCTATTAAAGACAAGCGGCTTATGAGCATACAATCAGCATTTACCGTATTTTTGAAAAAATCAGTCTTTTTTATTAAATCGCGTCTCATCAATCCATGAATATAATGAATCCTCAATAAATAATAAAAGAATAAATGATATCTTAATAAAGGATTTAAAGAACGGGTATCTAGGCGATTAGACCAAGCCCCAATCTTATTATTTAAATCATCAATGAAATATGTTAATGCATACACCAAAACTACATTTCTATCTTTTTCTAAAATTTCTACGCAAGAGGAAATAAAGCTTTTATCATACAAATCGTGTCCACCAACTAACATAAAATACTTTCCGGAAGACAAAGTGAATACTTTATTAGAATTTCTTAATAAGCCAATGTTATTCTTATTAAGATAATATTTAATACGGTTATCTTTTTTTTCATATTCCTGAACTATTTCCCCAGTTTTATCAGTAGAAATATTATCACAAATAATAATTTCCAGATTAGAATAATCTTGAGCCAATAATGAATCTAATGTTTGAGAAAGAAATCTTTCTTCGTTGAAAACAGGCATTCCTATGCTAACCAATGGTTTATTATTCATCTTTTAAATTTTCATAGCTATTCTTATGCGTAATAGAAGACCTTCGAAAATAAGTATAAAAACAAGAATTGGCTTATAGTACCAACTTACAGGAGCTTCATAAATAGAGAGAACATGATAATAAAACTGATGTAATGTATAAAAAATATAAGGATAATTTTGATGCCTTGGACTATATATGTCTTTTATGTGTCTCAGGGTAGTTTCCCAACCGGTTTCTTTGGGCCTAATTGTACGAAAATAAAATAAAAATTTGGGTATATGAGCAAATTCTCCCATTAAGGCTAATTGACTAAAAAGCATATTGTCTGGATTTAATACTTTTTTATAGAGACCGGTTCTTTTTATTGAATCGTATCTTATTAGGCCATGGGTGGGGTGAACCTTCGTTAAATAATAAAAAAATAAATGAAATCTCAATAAAGGATTTAGAGAACGAGTATCTATATGATGAGACAGTGACCCAGTTTTATTATTTAAATCATCAATAATATTTGTTAAAGAATACACCAGAACCACATTTTTATCTTTTTCTAAAATTTCTACGCAAGAGGAAATAAAACTTTTATCATACAAATCATGTCCGCCAACCCACATAAAATATTCTCCGGAAGATAGAAAAAATACTTTGTTATAGTTTCTTGTTCCGCCGACATTGCTTTCGTTAAGATAATATTTAATACGATTATCTTTTTTAGAGTATTCTTGAGCTATTCCTCCAGTTTTATCAGTAGAAACATTATCACAGATAATAACTTCCAGATTAGAATAATCTTGAGCTAATAATGAGTCCAGAGTTTGAGAAAGAAATCTTTCTTCGTTATATATTGCCATTCCTATACTAACTAATGGTCGGTTCATTTTAGCTTATTTTTTTTAAATATCCGCCGGGATTGGTAGTAATCAATAATTTATTATTAATATTTTTGTCTACTACAAAATTTTTATTCTCTCTTAAAAACCTATCAACAGCTGTTTTTGGATTATTACCTTTCCCCCAAGGTCTATTTTTAGAAATTTCTTTTGGTATTATTTCGGTAACAGTATCAAAAACTACAATATAACTATTTTTACTTACTAATTTAGAATATAAACACAATTCTTGCCAAACATGATTATAAGTATGATTGGAATCTAAAAAAACCATAACCTTCTTTTTGTCTTGAGTAATTTTTTTTGCTTGATTATATATGTCCA
Organism: uncultured Candidatus Saccharibacteria bacterium; assembly: GCA_964363475.1. Classification (GTDB taxonomy): domain Bacteria; phylum Patescibacteriota; class Minisyncoccia; order UBA6257; family UBA11618; genus CAZATK01. The sequence continues at coordinate 58,704 of CAYIII010000002.1, read as the reverse complement.
TATCAATAGATGAGCCCTCTAACATCCGAATCCTTTTAAACAAAAAGTGCGCTTTAATTAGTTTCTTATTATGTTTTCTAATATCAATGTCAATTCCTACCACAAGTCCGTTTTTGCCAATTAATTCTAATATGGATGCTGATAGAATAATTGACCCGCCATGCGCAATACCTGTTTCAATAATTAAATCTGGCTTTACGGACCAAATAATTTCTTGTATAGCGACTATCTCCTGTGGAAACTGGATAATCGGCCTGCCTAGCCAATTGAAATTATAAACATATTTAATCTTGCTGGATTTTATAATAAAATTTTCGGCTATTTTTTTAAGCTCCTTATTTTTTCCTAATTTTTTTATGTTACCTTCTCTTTCTAATTGAAACGCTTTAATTGGGTCCATATTTATAATCAAATATTTAAGACCGTAATAATTTTATTGGGAGAAGTATATTCGGATATTTGAGACAAAATTTGCTCAGCATTGTGTTTGTTTAGGGTGCATATTAGAAATAAATCGCATTTTCCTTCCTTTATTTTTTCTACCGGCTGAACGAGCATTCCGAACATTTTTTGATTCCAAATATTTTTATTATTATCAAATAAAGAATTTACAGTTATATTTTTAAATTCTTTTTTTATAAAATTAAAAACAGTAAACAATGCATCTCCACAGCCAATTACGCCCAAAGAGGTATTTTTTTTAATTTTAGAGAGTTTTCCTTTTAATTTGCTTTCATTTAATTTAAAAGCTGATTTAAGCGATTGTCCATCGGCTAAATAATTTAAATCATTTTGAAAAACAACTAACAAAGTGGGGGAGTAGGGTTCTCGATTTACATCAAAGTTTTTAAAAGTTTTTAAATATTGCGTTGATAAATTGGCCTTGTTGCTCAATCTAGTTATGGTATGCGGAGTAAAATAATTAATATGCTGGATATAAGCAGGGACAACATCATCTTCCCTTAAAAAAGAAACATCGGGAACCTCTATAATTATAAATCCATTGTTTCTCAATAAATTATTTTTAATAAACTTTAAAGTTTCTAATGGATTATATATATGCTCTAAAACATGATTTAAAACCACAACATCAAACCCACCCTCTTTTTTTGTTAAAAAATCTAAAGAATTATAAAAACCACTTTTATTCGCTATATTTTTTAAGTGAATGTCATAACCGACTAATTGAATACGCTTTCCCCAATTGGTAAATTTTTTTAGCCACTCAATAAAAGAACCGTCATAACAACCAAAATCTAACAATCTTTCTATCTTATTAGAAGGGAAAAGCGTGGCAATAATATCTGCCACCCCCTTATATCTTTTAACTTGAGCCGGATAAAATTTATGATTGGTAGGGTCATAAATAAGATCCGCATAAAGATCATTATAAAATTTCTGTTCCCATGCGGGATTTTGATGAATAAATCCGCAAGATAAACATTCCGAAACAACATAATTAACTTTTAGGCGTTCGGATCTTTGCGTAAATAGATTTTTAAATTTTCTATTGGATCCGCATAAAGCACACAATCTTTTACTAAATTTATATTTCATTTTAAATGTTAATTTAAAGTTTTTAATCCTGTTTTTAAATCAATTTTTGGTTTCCATTTAAATATTTTCTTAAATTTATTATTAGATGGATTTCTAATAATAAAGTTGTTTGGGTCTAATTCTATTATCGTAGGTTTAACTCTTAAAAGCTTGGCGCTAGTTTCTATAATTTCTTTTAAAGCAATTAATTTATTATATGATAAATTATAAATTTCAAATCCCAACCTTTTTTTTGAAAAACTGGTAATAATCCCCGAAGCAACATCTTCCACGTGGATAAATCTTCTAGCTGTTTTTAGAGAACCAACGCTAACTTTATTACCTATTTTAATAGAATTAAATAAAGATTCAACTGCGGTTTGGTGTTTATTGTCTGGTCCATAAACTATACTAAAGCGTAAAATAGTAGTCGGTATTAAATATTTAAGATAATACTGTTTTAGATAACATTCGGAGACAAGTTTAGATAGGGCGTATTCGCTATTAATAGATTTTAAATCAATAAAAGAATCTTCTAAAAGTTCCTTATTAGAATTAAAATCTCCATAAATCCATTCACTGGAAGCAAAAATAAAATGTTTTACTTTTTTTATCATAGCGGCCTCAAAAATATTAACTGTTCCTAAAATGTTATTATCAAAACAACTTTTCGCATTATTCAAACACTGTTTGGGTTGAGCAAGAGCGGCGAGATGAATTAGTACGTCCGAGTTAATAGGCAAGTGGTCTGCTATATCAGCAGATCTTATATCTAAACCATTTATTAAATCTATACCAACAACTTTATGACCGAGTTTACGGCATTGTTTTGAAAGCTCCTTACCAATAAAACCTTCTGAACCGGTAATAATGACTTTCATACATTATCAAAAACATAAAGTTCTGGATCGCACATAACATCAATAATTATCGGTTCTTTTTTTGATAATATACTTTTTATTTTCTCTTTTAAGTTTTTATTAAATTTTATTCTTAAAGATTTTAAACCATAAGCTGTGGCAATTTTAACAAAATCGGGCGCTTCATATCCGTTACTTGATTCGGTGGCAAAAGTCCTTCCATTAAATTGTTCTCGAGCAGGAAATTTAATATTCGCGTAACACTGATTATTAAGTATAAAAACCTTAACCGGTATTTTATTAACGGCTATTGTTTGTAATTCCTGAATATTCATTTGAAAACCGCCGTCTCCCGTAGTGACAACAACATTAACATTTTTATTCGCATAATAAGCGCCAATAGCCGCGGGCAAAGCATAACCCATTGGCGAATTACCCCAAGCAGATATAAATCTTTGCCCCTTTTTAGGTTTATATCCTTGAACCGCCCAAGTAAGATTTGTGCCGCAATCGGCGACAATTATATCATCATGCTGTAATAATTCTGATAAAATTTCCATAAAATAATACGGATTAACATAATTCTTATCATCAGCGGACGGTGATTTAATATGAAAAAAATTAATCTTTAACTCATTAACCCTTTTTCTCCATTCATTAATATTTAAAGTAATTTTTTGTTTTTTTACTAAATTTAGAAAGTTAGGCAAAAAATCTTGTAATTCTGCCTGAATTTTAATTTGGGGAGAAATCAATCCTTCGTTTAGCTCTCCATTATCTACATCAACGGAAATAATTTTTGCTTGTTTAGAAAATTCTTTTTCATTAATAATAGCTTTAGTGGTAAATCTTGTGCCTAAAGCCAACAGTAAATCGCATTCATCAATCATTTTTAAAGCCGACGGATTCCCTAATCTGCCGATATTACCTCCATATAATTTATGATTCCAGTCAAAATTATCCAAAGCTCCCCAAGTGGTAACAACTGGGATTTGAAGATAGCTAACTACCTTATTAATAGTTTCTACTTGATTTGCCAAACGAACGCCACCACCAACTAAAATAAGGGGTTTTTTAGCATTTTTTAATTCTTTTATAATTACCCTACTTGCTTTTTCTAATTGCTTTTCGGAATCATTTTTCTTCTTGTGGTGAGCGTGGTCGAACCACTTTTCTGGAATAAAGCCGATAAGTTTATCAGGGTCAATAAGTGCCCGTTGAATGTTGTAGGGAAGGTCAATTAAAACTGGCCCAGGTCTTCCTGATTTAGCCATGTAAACAGCTTTTTCAAACTCATAGCGTGTCTTTTCCGGATTATCTAATAAGACGGCGTGTTTAGTAATTGATTTAACAACGCTTATAATATCAGTTTCTTGAAAGCCGCGTTGGCGGATAACTCGTTTGCCTTTCATATGAAACATGCCTACTTGTCCTGAAATAAAAAGACAAGGAATAGAATCATAATAAGAACAGCAAATGCCGGTTATTAAATTAGTGCCACCGGGTCCGCTAGTCACCAATCCCACTCCAAATCCTTTAATCCTAGCGTAAGCATCAACAATCATAGCCAAAGCTTGTTCATGATTTGGACATAAATATTTTAATTTAGAATTCCGCCCAATATCATCTACTAATTTCATAATAGCCCCACCAGTAATAACAGGCACTAAATCAACACTCGTTTTTTCTATAAGAGAAATTATATATTCAGATACCGTTAATTTCTTTGAGCTCTTTAATTCCTGCTTCAATGCTAATTTTGGGGTACCATCCGATATCTTTTTTAATTTTGGCAATGTTTGCATAAAAATCACAAGTAGGTTTATTTTGGGAACCTTTATTTAATAATTCTTTCTTGCTAGTACCATAGATAATATTGGCAATTTTTTCAATTGACACCGAATGTCCTGTGCCAATGTTATAAATGGAGCTTGAATTATTATTTCTTAATATTTCCCAGATTGCCTCTACTACATCTTCTACATAAACAAAGTCATTTTTATTAAATGGATTTTTAATATCCGGCTTTAAATTTCTATTATAACAATCAAAAAGATAAGGAATTATAGATTGACGTCTTTGTCCCGGACCATAAACAAAAAAAAGTCTTGTCCAAATAAACTGCATATTATTTTCTTCAGCTATCTTTCTACCCAAAAAATGTAAGCAATTTTTGGCAATAACAAAGGAATTAGAATAATCTACCGAACTGATTTCTTCTAATTTTCCAAAAGACCTGCCATATTCCCAACAGCTTCCTGTTGCTAAAATTTTTTTACAACCAGTTTCAGTAAGGGCTTTAATTAAATTAAGTCCATAAGTTAAGTTACCAGCGCTGTCCAAAGAGCTATGTTTGGAAGCGCTACCATGAGGAGTATTTTCCCAAGCTAAATGTATAGTCGCTTCAGGTCTAAACTCAATCAACTTATCTTTCCATTTTTGAATAGAATTGAGATTGCCTTTAATAAAGGGTCTTTTATTATTTTTTCTAGACAATAACAATAGTTCCTGCTTTTCCTTTTTCAATAAATCAATTACATGGCTACCAATAAAACCAGTACCGCCTGTAACAAAAATTCTCATATTGACCAGTAGATTGTAATACCTTACAGTGCTCCTAGCAAGAAGTTCCTTGAAAGGAGTGGCGCGCAAATGAACGCATGCGATTATTTCGCTCAAAATTGTGAAATAAACGCTGTTATATCAAGATGCATGGAGTATTTTCCAGATCATTGTTTTGACGATCTTATATTGCGTATTTGGGAGGTTGGCGGTCTTTTGCATCCGCAATGGGATGATAATTATCGTTTAAAACGATCTTGGCTTAATGTTGTGGCCCATATGGCTGTTTCTGCCACATTGGGTTACAATTTGGCTTTAAATACCAAAAGACATGGCGTTTCACTAAATTCAGTTGTTCGAGCATTGTTGTTGCATGATTGGTTTAAACGACAAGAGCAAGAAGGGGGGAAAACGGATAAAGAGGGTTTTGAGTTATTGCTAAAAATGGGGATACCGGAACACGTTGTTTCGCTTGCAAGCACTACTGGCGATATTGGCATCGAAAGGATGCTAAGTGGCGATGCCGATCTTGATGCAATGATAGTATTCTATGCCGATTGTTGTACTTCAAACTATCAAGTTACTACTTATAAAAGACGGTTTGATGACCTCAAGCCGCATTTTGAGGAAGGGGGAAGATATTTTCATTTGGGAAAAGTTTTTGCCGAAAAACACGGGAAAACTCATAGAGAAGTTTATGATTCTATTGTAATTCCAATAGAAACAAAATTAGCCGGCCTGCTTGGACATGACAAAAAGCAGGAATCTATTCCCTTGCTTTATTCGCCAAATTTTGTTCATCAGCATGAAGAAGTTTAACTGTCCTTTTTGGGCAGTTTTTTATTAATTTTCTTTAAAAAAACCTCGGCTTTTTTAAAAAAATCTATGTTCGTGATGGTGCAATACTGTTCATTAGTTATATAGGCGGCTAATTGTCTTTTAGAAATTAATTTGGGCAAATAACCATTCTGAAAATTAAAATTATCATTTGGCATTCTTTTTAAAACATCTTTTTTTAAAATAAAAAATCCTATATCTAAACCGCTAAACCCAATCTTATCCATACAATTTCCATAATAAGTGATGATACTATTTTCATTAATATCAACATTATTTATTTTATATTCACCATCCTTCTTGTAATTATTATAAACAGTCATCATAGCCGGCAATCCCATCTTATTATAAGAATCCATTATCCTTTTCAGATTAAGCGGCCAATAAATATCGCCATACATTAAAAGAAATTGGTCATCAAATAAATGCCTGGCTTTTTTTATTCTTGTTCCGCTTTCCCAATCAACATCCCCAATAGAATATTTTATTTTTAAGCCGAAACCGGAACCATCGCCAAAATAATTTATAAATTTTTCTGGCAGATATCCCAAAAGCAAAACTACTTCACTGATTCCATTTGATTTGAGCAGTTCAAAAAGATGTTCCAAAAACGGCCTTTCATTCACTTTCACCATCGGCTTTGGAACATTATTTGTCAGGGGACGCAAACGAACTCCCAGACCACCGGCTAATATTACCGCTTGTTTTAATTTAATAGGCGTCATTTTTTACGAATCTTCTCCAATAATTAAGGGTATCTTCAAGAATCTGTTTAAATCCTATTTTTGGCTTCCAGCCAGTAAGTTTTCTAAACTTGCTAGTATTGCCAATTAAATTAGGAACAGAGCTAGGCCTTACAAATTTGGGGTCTTGTTCAAATTCTATTTTTTTTACTGATGACATTTTAATAAGTGCTTCGAGAGCTTCTTTAAAAGTATGGATATGAGCGCTTTCGTCAGAACCAATTAAATATAATTCTCCCGAATTACATTTTTCCATGGCTAACCAATACGCCTTTACGATATCGCTAATGTGGGTAAAATTTCTTTTATCCTTAATGTAACCGACACGCACCATTGGTTTTTGTTTTCCATGCTCTATAAGGGCGATTTGATAGGCATACCACGGTATTCCAAAAACATAATCTCTACGAGGACCTTCATGATTAAATGCTCTAGTCCTAATAATATTTAAACCATAGGACTTAAAATAAACATAACCTATAAAATTTTGCGCAACTTTACTTACGGCATATGGATTAACTGGTCTCAGAACCGTATTTTCTGTAATAGGTAATTCGTTTTTATTTATCTCCCCATATTCTTCACAAGAACTGGCAATATGAAATCTAGGATTAATGCCGGTTTCTAAAATAGCATCTAATAAATTAACCGTGCCTTTATAATTAACATCCATATAATGATTGGGATGATGCCATGATGGACTTACAAAACTTTCAGCCGCAAAATGAAAAACTTTGTCCGGCTTTATTTCTTTAATTATTCTGCGAGCGCTAATTGGGTCGGTAATATCGCAATCTAACAAATTTATTTTATCAAGAATGTGATGAATATTTCTCATTCGTGATAAATTCCATCTTTTTAACCCATAGACATCAACATTGCCCCTTGCCAATAAATAATCCGCCATATGTGAACCCACAAATCCGGTTATGCCCGTTATAAGAATTTTTTCCTTTTTCATTTTATTAGTCAGAATAAACTATTTCACTGCCCACAGGGGCAAATTTAAAATTTAATTCCTCCAAACCAGCAAGCGCCCGCTTTACTTGTTTTTTGGATTTTTCTGAATTGCAATGAAAAAGTAAATAACCACCGCCCCCCGAACCTAAAATTTTACCGCCGGAAGCGCCTGCTTCCAATGCTAAATTATAATAACTATCAATGATACTATTACTGACTTTAGCAGCAAATTGTTTTTTTAAAAGCCAATTTCGATGTAATATTTGTCCAAAATCATTTATATTTTGTTTGTTTAAATTTTTTTCTAATACTTGGGATAGTTTAACAACTCCCGATAAGAGTTCGTAGTTATTCTTAATTCTATTTTTTTGTTCATTTAAAACAACGCTTGATTGGACATTGAGGCCAGTATTAAACATTAGCAAATTACTATTAAGTTTTTCTCTGATCTCTTTTTTAATTTTTAGCGATTTTACGCTTACGCTTTCATCGGGATTAAATTTTATAAAATTTAATCCGCCATACGCGGAGGCGTATTGGTCTTGTTTGCCAATGGGTCTCTTGAGAATATCTATTTCTATCTTACAAGCGTCTTGAGCCAATTTTTCTGGAGAAACTGTTTGGTTTTTATAGGCATATAAGGCATTTAAAACGCCAACGGCAAGAGCGCTGGAGGACCCCAATCCGGTACCCATATTACCAATTGAGATATCGCCAATATAGGTAATGTCTAATGCTTTATCTATTTTTAAAAATTTTAATGACTCCCGTATAATATCATGCTCTATCTCATTAACATCGCTGATAAATTCTGTTTTTGAATAACCAACACGAATTAAATTATCAATTCTTTTATTTACAATCACATAAACATATTTATTAATAGTGGCGCTTACTACTGAACCATAGCCATTTTTATAAAATAACTTAAAATCAGAACCACCGCCGGCAAAACTTATACGCAATGGCGTTCTGGATATTATCATAAATTAATTAAATAAACGCCATTTTTTATCTCTTTCTGACATTACAGAAACTGGCAATGGCCAAATAATTTTAAAAGCCGGGTCATTCCAAAGAAATCCACCTTCATGTTGTGGAGAATAGAACTGATTTATAAAATATTCTAAAATACAATTATCCGATAAAGTTTGTATGCCATGAGCAAATCCCTTGGGCACATAAAGCATTTTATTATTATTTTCAGTTAATTCTATTCCAAACCACTGCTTATAGGTTGATGACTCTGTTCTTAAATCAACAACCACATCAAATATCCTACCCCTTAAACATTGAACAATTTTTACTTCGGCCATTGGCTCTTTTTGAAAATGAAGGCCTCTTACAGTGCCCTTATATCTGCTGAAAGAACGATTTGTGTTTATTATATTATAATTAAGACCGGCATTTTTGAATTCGTCCTGGCAAAAAACTCTTAAAAAATAACCTCGTTCATCCATTTTAGGTTCTAATTCAATAACATATAAACCGTTAATTGATGTTTTTGTAAAAATCATTTTATTTTAATTGAATTTTGGGTTTATTCGGCAATGGAATTATATATTTACCGGAATATTTATATTTATTTTTTAATATGCCGATTATTTCTTTAGTAAAATTCCACGCTAAAATTATTACAAATTTCGGCTTTCTTTTCATAACTGAATCCGGAGAATCAATCAAAATATGGGAGCCGGCAGTAAAATGTTTATGCTTTAAAAAATTTTGGTCGGCAATAACAGGTATTATTTTAGAATCAATTTTACAAAAATTCAATAGAGTGGAGCTTCTGGCAGATGCTCCCCATCCAATTAGATTATTTTCTTTATTAGGTATATTTTTCATTAAATTGATTAATTCTTTTTTATGTCTGAAAGCGTTATTAGCAAATTTTTTCCAACTCAAAAAACTATTAATCTTATTTTTTAATTCATAATTTCTATATTTTTTAAGATTATTATTTTCCGCTACTTTTTTCTTTTTAGCATAAACAATAATGGCTCCTCCACTAATAGGACTTGGTTCAATGTCAAAAATAAATAAATTAAATTTATTAAATAATCCTTCCAGTGATTTTAAAGTAAAGTAAAATAAATGCTCATGATAAATTGAATCGTAATGCAAACCGTCTAAAATATTACCGGCATAATGCGCCTCAATAGCCAATATTCCATCGTCGCTTAAACAATATACCGCCCCATCTATAAAACCATGAATATCGTTAACATGAGGCAAAACATTTCTAGCAAAGATTATTTGTGCTAGTCCGTATTTCTTTTTAAATTTAATTGCGAAACTTTTATTCCAAAATCCGCAAATAGTGGGTATATTGTTTTTTTGAGCTATCTCCACAACATTTTTAGCGGGATCAACTCCCATAACCTTATAGCCATTTTTAATGAAAGGCCTTAAAAAAGTGCCGTCATTGCTCGCTATTTCTAAAACAAAATTTTTGGAAGAATTAACAGAACGCTTGATTAGTTTTTGATAAAACTTAAAAGAAAAATCTTTAGCCGTTTGAGAGGTGCCGGTAACCCAAAAATAATTTGAAAAAAGAATTTTAGGGTCAACTGTATAATTTAATTGAACAACCTTACAAGCATTGCACCAACATAAACATAAAGGAAAAAAAAATTCTTTTTTATCTAAATTTTTAATAAGAGAATTAGCTAAGGGATGGTGGCCAAGGTCAAAAAAAGGGACAAGTGTTTTGTTTTGGCAAATTCTGCAGGATGCTATATAATGGCTGGTATTCATTATTATTTAATAACACCAATGCTAATAAAAAAAAATACTATAAGCAAACAAAATATCGCCCTAATAGGTATGGCTGGAGCGGGAAAGAGCATGGTTGGCAAAAAACTGGCCTTCAAGCTTAAATTCATATTTCTGGACATAGACGATTTGCTGGAAATAAAGTGCAAAAAAAATCTTGACCAAATCATAAAAGATGTCGGGGAGAAAAAATTCATAGAGCTGGAAGAAAAATACTTGATTAATTTGCTTAAAAATAAACCTCGAAATACCGTAATCTCCCCGGGAGGGAGTATTATTTTATCTAAAAAAGCTATGGAAGAATTAAGAAAGAACGCGTTAATTATTTTTATAGACACGCCATTTTCTCTTATTGAAGATAGAACAACGCATGGCAAAACTCGCGGGGCTGTAATCGGCCTCAAAGAAAAAGGGGGATTGAGAAAGGTTTATAATTACAGATTACCTCTATATAAAAAATATTCTGAAAAAAGAATAACTACCGGCAATTTGTCTGAAGAGCAGGTTGTTGATAAAATATTGAATATCTTGTAAAATGCGTCAGGTTTGTTTCTTGAAAATCTAAGGAGGGGGAACGATGAATCAAGCCGACTTTAGGGATTTGATTATTGGCGGTAAAGTAACTTATTCAGGAGAAAATACATTAATGTATATTTTGAATTACAACAGAGATGCCTGCTTGAAACATTTGGAAAGAATCAAGATGTCAGAAGAAGAAGCAATTATTTTTTTGGAGAAATGTAAAGAACTGTTAGATAAGAAAGTTCAATGGCTTTCCGGAACAAAATGTCCGGATAAGGTGGAGTGTCCAGATAAGTTGTAACAGGCGATTTAAGCGCCTGTTTTTATTAATTGATTCAATTTTTTATATGTTGAGTCAATACTTTGAAAGCAAAATAATATTTTCTCCTTTTGTTCTTGGGTAATATTACGATTATTATTAACTATATCAATTAAGTCCCCCATATTGAAGCCGGATACAAGTTTTGGCGTTTTATTAAACGCATCATAAAATAATTTCTCAAAATGACTGCGACAATACAGCGAATTAATAATTGACCCGTTAATGCCTTCAAAATGTTTTGCCTGCAATAAAACTTGTTTGATGTAATTTACTCCATAATACATCAGTAAAATTCTGCATCCGCTCATATTATTAAATCCCAACACATATTTTCCTTCCGGATAAGTTGGGATATTGTAACCCATTGATAATATTTGTTCATTGGCATAATCAGATGTATCATATCCGAAATTGGACTTCGCGTTATTTAAAAAAATTCTATTTTTTGTTTTTAAATGACGACGAGATTTAATTTTAATCTGATTTTCTATAAAAAATTTTCTATTAAAAAGTAGCGCGTAAGAGCCCATTGGCCAATACTCCCTATTATTTATTAAATTTTTATACCAGGTACGATGGCATAAAGATACGGCCTTAATCTTATCGTCAGATAATAAATTTAACGCCGGATTAATGTCAGAAATAATATATTTATCATCATCGCAAAGAAAAACTAAATTGGAATTAATAATTTTTCTCAAAACTATATCTACTTTTTGCCCATGATAAATATTTAAAAACTTTATTACCTTAACGCTTAAATCGTTGTTTAATATTTTTGAATCAATATCTCCCGCGCCGTCAACCACTAAAAAATTCCAATCTTTATTATTAAGAAATTTACTGGCAAAATATAACCATAATTTTACGTAATCCTCTGATATAGAACATATTAAAACGGTGGGCTTGCCATTATCTTTATTTTTTCTAAATCCAGCCATAATAGGTAAGGCAGGCAATAAATTATTTGGCAAACTATAAGATAAGTTAAACTTTTTAATTGCTAATGGCATTGTTTTCCAAAGCGGTTTAACATAAAGAGTTTTTTTAAATCCATCTAAATATTTGTTTAAATATTCCTCTTTGGTGACCGGATGTAAATTTTTTATGGATTCATAACCATTCTTGGCTATATTTTTGCAAAGATCTAAATTTAAGTATAATTTTTCAATGGCCTTATATAATTCTTCGCTATCGTTTAAAGAGACCAGTAATCCATTATGACCATCCTTAATTATTTCGTTAGCACACCCAACCTTGGTGCTTATCACAGGGAGTGAAGAGGCCATTGCTTCGGTAACAGTTAAAGCCCAACCTTCATAATTAGATGTTAATAAGAACAAATCGGCAGTTTTATAGTAAGAAAATAAGTCGCAATCCCATGATTCAAAAATTATGTTATTTTCTAATTTCAGCGCCCGACTTAATTCTTTAAGATTTTTTTCTTCTGGTCCCGTACTCGGCATAACAAGACCTATTTGAGGATATTTTTTTACCAATTTATGCATTGCGCACATCGCCATTTTTATATTTTTTTGCCTCACCAATCTAGTAGGCATTAAGATAATGAAATTGAACTGCGGATATTTATCGTGCAAATTAATTTTTGCCGAATACTGGTTAATAAAGTTAAAATTGGCGAAAACCGGTAAGACCGATATTTTATCGGAATTTATTTTTAATTTTTCAATTAAATAATCCCTTATCTCACAGGAAACAACTCTTATATTATTGACTCTGGGCAATAAAAATCCGGCGCATAAAAAATAAATTTTATTCAAAATAGATTCTCTTAAGAAGAATGGATTAAAAAAATTAATATGAACCTGAATTTGCAGGGGCAATCCATAAATTATTTTTAAACAATAACCAACTATACCGGTTGGAAATGAATCTTGAGTGGTAATTAAATCGGAATTATTGGAAAATTTAAACTTTTTTATAATATTTCTGCCTATTAAAAGAGCTTTTAAAAAGTAAAAAATTTTGAATCTGTTATTTGTCGGATAGATAAAAACATTGCCAATTTTTATAGTATTTGAACCTCCCAAAACAAAGGGGGTTAAAACTACGATATGCAATTCATCAACTATACTGCCGTAATCCTCCATCCTTTTTTGGCTCTTTGAGTTTGTTTGAGCTATTTTTTTATCAATAGAAATCATTAAGACCTTCATATATTTTCAGCATTAACTGATTCAAAAACCTTAACCAATCTTTCCATTAAGCTATCTAAACTATATTCTTCGATTATTTTTCGTTGAAGATATAGCGTAATTTGATCTCTTTTGCTTGAAGGCAGATTGAAAATAGAAATTAATTTATTATGTAAATCATTATGATCTCCAAATTTAAAAAGAAGCTCATCACGGTAAGGACCAAGAATTTCTTGAAAATTATTACTTGCAACTAAAATTAATTTTTTACAAGCCATTGCCTCCAACGCTACTTTATCAAAAGAACCATTCGGGGTTGCATTAACCAAAACAAAACATTGTTTATACCAATAAGATAAATCATTCATAGCCATCGCCGGTAAAATCTTTACTTTTTCTTCTAAATTTAAAATACGAATAATATCTAAAAGCTCTTTTTCATATTTTCTGTCTTTACTATCAGTCGAGCTTCCTATGATAAATAATTTGAATTGCTTGCCTCCCAACGCAACGGCTTTTAATAAAGTAACGTAATCCTTGATAGGGGACAATCTGCCGACGCTTAAAATAATCTTTTTATCATCATTAGCTTCTCCATAATTAAAAATTTCCGTATTAACACCGTGGCCTATTGCTATCAACTTATCTTTTTTATAAGGATAAGAAGCCGGCATTGCCGAAACAATTTTAGCCGAACAATAATGAGCTAATTTAAGAACTACTGATAATTTAGGATGAAGAAACCAAGTTACAATGGGTATTTTTTTTCTAAAAAAATACGGATAAGCTAAAACCGAATAAGTCGGCGTCATATGAGTAAATACAATATCTATTTTTTCTTTTTTTAATATTTGTTTAATATTCTGATGCCAGTTATAAAGATAAAAAAGCCAACAACCAAAACCGGTATATTTTTCCTTACCTAAAGAATAAATACTGACATTATTCGGCACATCGTGAAGTTTTATATTTTTCTTTAATGTTAGTATCACTAATCTATCTACTTTTTTTGATAAAGCAATCATCCAGTCAAAAATAAAACCTCCAAAAGGATCGTTATGGTCCATTCTTTGCACAATAGCTAAAACATTCATGAAAATTTTTGTAAAAGATTAACCGTGGAATTTAACATAAATTGCCAAGAAAAAATCTGATTATTTAACAATCCGGGCCTGATAACACAATTCTTGTTATTGCAAACATCATATAAAGATTTTTTTAATAATTCTTTATTCTTCCAAGGAACTAAGAAGCCGTTAATTCCATTTTGTATAAGTTCCTTATTGCCTCCTTTGTCACTTGCAATAACCGGCAATTTAAAAGATAACGCCTCCAAAAGAACATGAGACAAGCCCTCATATCCCGAAAATAAAACAAAACAACTGGCTCTGGCATACCATTGAAAAACATCTTCTTTATTTAATGCTCCGGTAAATAAAATACTATCGGAGCAGGAAGTTTTTTTTGCTAATTCCTTGAGACGAAACAAGAGCGGCCCATCGCCAACTATAACTAACTTTAAATTAGTAAAATCACCGCGAATTTCGGAAAAGGCCTCAATTAGCGCGTCAAATCCTTTCCAAGAAACTAAACGACCGACGGATAATATATATTGGAATTCGTCTTTGGGGATACTCGGTAAATAATTTATTATTACCGAATTATATATAATATAAATTTTTTCTTCCTTTACTCCCCATTCGCCAACCATTTTTTTTAAATATTGACTTGGCGCAACAATAAAATCAGAATTTTTGACTACAAAATTTTGCGATAATTTTAATATCTTAATAAAAAAACCGTATTTTTTTGTCTGAAAAATATCTATGTCATCCGTAACCAATCCTAAATTAGTGGATTGTTCCCATGCATAGTCACCGGTAACCTTAACTCCAATTTTTTTTCCTAATAATCTGCACGCCAATAATGCCGGCAATGTGGACGATAACCCTCCATGAGCATAAAATAAATTATATTTTCTCCCTTTTTGTAAAATTAAGAATAGAAAAAATAACATTCTTAGAGGCAGAGGATATTTTTTAGATATGTCTTTCCCGTAAGCAATAACATCTACATCGTGATTCAGCTGACGCAATCCATTAAATAAATTAAAGACATAACCGGCCGGACCTCCGATGTCGGGAGGAAAAATACTGGTAATCAATAATATTTTCATAAACTTTATTTTTCTAGAAGAAAATAAGCGGCCTTGCCAGCAAACGGAAAGGTTTGCCGAATAATTGATAATGACTTTGTGCTTGTTTTAGAAACAACATCTAAATTAAATTTTTTTATTAAATTAAACGCTTCTTTTTTAGAATAGGTTCTAGGATTATATAGGGGATTATAAATTCTTTCTAAAAACCGATAAATAGAATATTTAGAAAAAAAATCCACTAATATATATCTATTAGATACACGAATCATTTCGTTCCAAATTAACGGCAAGTTTTTAATATATCCGTAATGTAAAGTACCAATACAAGAAACTAAATCAAAACTATTATCAGAAAATGGGAGAGGATTATTAATATCGTGCTGTAAAACTGATATTAACGAGTTTCTATTCTGAATGATATTTAAATATTCTAAATTAGTATCTTCAGCAAAAGCGATAACACCTTGAGAGGCGAAATAAGAAGAAATATTACCCATGCCAGCACCCAATTCTAAGGTCTTTTTTAAATTATAACTTTTTATATTTTTATTAATAAAATCTAAAATAATTACCCAGTCCTTTTCTTTCTTGTGGTCATGAGGATGAGTGACGATTTTATATTTCATACGGGTCGTTTTTCTGATAAAGAAAAGTTGTCAATCTTTTTTGCCACTATTGTTATAGTAAGATTTAAACGGGATAGTGGGGGATTTAATAATCTATCTAGTAACTTATTGGAAAACAAAAAAATATTTCCTTCGATTACCCTAAAACCAGCCCTATTAACGATAAACTCAATGGATTTTTTGGTATAAGCATAAATATGCTCGCTTTGCCTGTAACCAACATCACCAAAAATTTTACTATAAATAAAATCTACAAAAAGAGAGGGGATTAACGGAACTTTTATAAAAAGCAGTCCTTGAGAATTTAACTTATCGTGACAAATCTTTAAAAATTTATGTGGAGAAATTACATGTTCTAATAGATTAGAACACCAAATAGCATCGAAAGAGTTGTTTGATACAGCTATGTCCTTATCAACATCTGATTTTATTATTTGCAATCCCAAACCCCTACCAAAATTAATCATTTTCTCTTGAATGTCAATACCAACAGATTCAGGACCGAAACGAATCAAATACTGACCATAACTACAGCCGATATCTAAAACTTTCTTTTCGTATAATTGGTATTTTTGCAGTGGCATTCGAAAGGTTCTAGGAGTTTTTTTAAAAAATTTATCATAAATACGAAGATTTTCTTTTTTATCAAAACAACCTCTTTTGGAAATCAATTCTCTTATATTTAAGGATGTCATATATTAAGTTCCAAAGGAGTTACAAATTGTTTTTTACTGTTTAATATAATGAATGCTTTTAATAAATTTCTAATTATAAAATTATTTAAATCATAATCATGAAGATAAACCATTTTATAATTGCCTTTAGATTTTAAAAAAATATATTTGACGGGAGCTGTTGTGGGAATTTCCCAAATATTACCAATTTTTATAGGATTATTAATAATCATCTGATTAGGATTATTTTTAAGATAATTCAAGTTAAACATCCGAGCCGTGCAATCATATTTATAATTTAATTCATTCAAAGCATTAATTACGTCATTATTAATTATCCAAGTCCCGCTCACAAAACCAGAGATGCAATGTCCATGATTTTCAAGCCATTTTTTATCTTCTAATAATCTCTTTCTGATATAATTTGGTTCTAAATTACATTCTTGTTTATTTTTAAAATAAAAAGTTGTGTGTTGTTCTATTTTTTGGTTATGACTAGACAAATACTTAAGCCTTTCAATCCATTTTTTTTCATCAAACCCCATTTCCTTATAAAGGAAAAAGGTTGGGTTAACAGAAAACCACACGGCTCGGATATTAAATTTATTTAATAATTCAACAAGCCATTTAATTTGGCTCCAAGTTTTATCATCATGCAATCGTTCGGTGTGAAATGACAAACAAATTTTCATTTGTGTGATAACCAATCAAACCTACCTAAATAATCTTTTAAAGCATCTCGCCAATCTCTGGTTAGATTGACGCCTATTAGATTTAATTTTGAGTTAATCAAATTTTCTGAAACTGGTCGAGGAGCAAAATAATCTTTATTAAAATATTTGGAATCCACAATTTTAATTTTTATCTTATCACTCATGCCCATTAAAGAAATAATCTGATTGGCAATGTCTAGTCTATTACAACTTCCACCGCAACAACCATGAAAAAGACCGTATTTTTTATTCTTTAATAAAAAATACATAACTTTAACCAAATCATATGTATAAGAAGGACTGCCAAATTTATCATTAACCACGGCTATTTCTTCATTCCCCGCATTTATTTTTTGTATAATTTTATTGACAAATTTTTTGTCTTTCTTAGGACCGCCGCCTATCATCCATCCGGCTCTTATAACAATGGCTTTTTCATAAGAACAGGCAATTAATTCACTTAAATATTTAGATTTGCCATAAATGCTAATTGGATTGGGCAGGTCGTCTTCTTTATATTTTCCTTTTAATCCGTCAAAAACGCCGGCAGTAGACATGCAAACAAGAGGAATTTTTCTCTTATGAGCTTCCGCAACAACATTATAAACACCCCAAGTATTTATTTGATAGGCCTTTTCCGGATTAGATTCACAATATTCCAAATCAGTTAAGGCGACTAAATGAATTATAAAATTTGGTTTTATTTTATCGCAGGTTTTCTTTAAAGATGACACGGAATTAACATCTAAATAGGACAGCCACTTTTCATTAATATCAATATCGGTAGCAAAAACCTTACACTTATCTTTAAAAAAATTATAGACGGCTTCCCCTAACATTCCACCACAACCAGTTACTAACATTACATTATTTTTTGTCATAATCTGATCAGAGCAATCCAAACCTAAACTTAAACATATCTTTTATTGTAGAAACAATAACGCCGGGATTAGAGCCGCTAGCCACACCGCTATTTCTCGGATAATGAGTAACGGGAAATTGCGCAATCGTAAAACCTAATCTACTGGCCTTAATAAGCATTTCGGCATCAATAAATGCGCTAGTGCTTTTTATGGACACTAAATCCAAAACTTTCCTCTTATAAATCTTCATTGAGCAATTAATATCTTTAATATTTACAAAAAATAAAATTTTGACCAATAAATTAAATATGGCTGATTGAGTTTTTCTTAAAGGCGTTAAAGCTTTTTTGGTAGCATATCCACTAATAATGTCTGCGTCAGACAGCAAGTGCATATAAGGTATAAATTCATCAATATCATATTGATTATCTCCGTCAGTATACATTATATATTCATACTTAGCATTACAAAATCCGTCTCTTAAAGACGCGCCATAACCAAGATTATGATGATGATGTATAACTCTGACGCAAGGATATTTACTTGATAAATTATCAGCCACTTCCCCAGTTTTATCGGGACTGCCATCTTCAACGATGATAATTTCAAATTGATCGGCAATTTTTGATAATAAAGAAATAGCTTTGGGAATAAGAATCGGCAAGTTTTTTTCTTCAAAATAAGCCGGGCAAAAGAAAGAAACTCGAGATAGCTTATTATTCATTTCCTCATTCTATAGTACTTGTTTTGAATATCAAACTATGCGAGATTGACTATCAATGTGCTGATTTTTCTTTTATGTGTTTTATTCTTTATTATCTCTGGCAGAAATGGCTGGTTTGACGGAATTCCATTAAGCCAATTTCATGAATTGTTTTTTTTAGTTTTATTAGCTGCTTTTTTTATTTTTTTCTTGCCTCAGTTTAAAAATTTTCAAAAAAAACACGTTTTAATATTGCGACCAGCAAGTTATATAATACTGCTGATTATAATAATAAAAATATTGCTCGGAATTATTTCTTTACCGGAAGGATTAATGGGTTATTACTATCAACCGTCAATTGAAAACGGGGTTTTGCAGAAATCCACCGAATTCATAAATCCCAAAATAGACGGCACAAGAATTGATGAGGAAATTAATTTTGAAAGTATTGGATATTCTTTCCATAAAAAACCATTTCAGTTTTGGTTTTTAAATAATAATACAAAATTTAATGACCCCAATATAAGAAGCCATACTATTCCTATTAGCGTTGTCTGGAAAGGTTATATTTATAATCCAGGTTTAAGTGCCTTAAAAATTGATTTATCTACCGATAATAGGGCGGAATTATATATAAATAAAGATAAAATTTTAGATGTTCAAGGAAGTGACCAATTAAGCATTCAAAAAAATAATAAGCATATTGAATTAAATGCGACTGATAAATTAGTTCCGATAGAATTAATTTATCACAGGGGACAGGGAACAACGCAATTTTTAAAACTTGATATTTTAAATACCCGTCTTTTCCCTCAAAAATACTCAAATTTTCAAATATATAGTGATAATGTCGTAAATTTTATTGATAATTTTATAAAAATTATAATATTTTTACTTATTTTAATAATTCTAACCCTGCTTATTTATAAAGAAAATTGGAAGGGATGGTTCTTATCTTTGCGTTTTTATATTTTTATGTCTTTTTTATTGAGTTTCGGTTTATTGATAAAAAAATTACTTGGTCAAATAAATTCGGAATATTTTAATGTTTTAATTACCGGCAATGATCCTTTAACTTATGAGACATTTGCAAGACACGTTCAATTAACAGGTAATTGGAGTATGAGCGCCCTAGAAACAGGTTACGGTTATTATTATCAAATTTTATATTATCACGCCCTAGTTATTGCTCATTATCTAATGGGAGAGCCATTATTCCCTATAATATTTTTCCAATTAATTTCAGTTCTTTTGGCAGCATTGATAGTCGTTTGGATTTGTAAATTATTTATAAAAAAAGATTCTTTGATATTTTTACCCCTTTTAGTATTAATTGCCCTCAATCCAATTACGCTTAAACAAGCGTTTCAGATGTTTCCTGTTGGCACACTGCTAATAGCATTAGTGATATTGTTTCTTTTTCTAGCAGAAAGAAAAATTAGCGACAATAAAAATAAAAAGTGGGGGGCTTTGATTTACTTTTTTACGGCCGGAATATTTTTAGGATTAAGCATTCTAATGAGAAATAATATGGCGGCGATGATGCTGGTTATATTTTTATGGTTCATATTTAGTTTTAAAAAATATTTTTTAGTCCCGTTTGTTATTTTTGTAACAGGAATAATATTGCCATTAATACCATTTTTGGCTAGAAATTGGTTATTAACCGGTAAATTTATTTTAATATCAGAACCAGCGGTTACAATTAATTTTGTTCAAGCCAATCATGTGCCTAATAATTATGTGCCTTTAGAAAAAAACTACGATACAGTAATGAATTTTGCTAATATTTTTTTTGACTCAAGAGCTTTTCCGTCAATCCAGTGGATATTAGAACAGCCGTTGGACTATTTAAGATTAATAACGCAAAGATTATTTTATTTTTTGGGTTTTAGTGCCAGCGAGGCAACTCTTTGGCTCTCCATTCCGTTTGTCCTATTCCTTGTCTGCTCTATTTTATTTATTTTAAAACCTAGTTTATTTTCCAAAATGGCTAAAAGAAAGGATTATTTAATTACCGGAGGATTTATATGGACTCATCTCGCAACTATTATCCTTTTTGCCGTCGACCAACGAAGACATTCCGTGCCGTTAATGCCATTTTTATTGTTTTTTTCTTGCCTACTGATTATTCCCTTATCTAAGATTTTCTTAAGATTTTTACCTCTAAAATTCCAATCCAATTATCTTGAGAACTCGCACGAATTTTTATAGAGTCCGCTTTTATATTTATATCTAAAACCGTTTTTTCCGTGCCCAGAGATTCTTTCTCGCCAGCCACAACTTGCCATTCTCCCAATAAACCGGACTTGGACTCTAAAGACCATTCTTGGATATGTTGTCTGCTCGTTCCACTGCCGCCCCAAATAAGCTCTATTCTACTTATTTCGTACTCGTCTATGAATTCAACTATGTAATCAAATTGCTTGTTTCCGGGATAAGCGCCGGTGTTAATGTCTCCATCAATTAATTTGTCGGCTTTGCTTTTTTCATTTATCTCTAAAATATCATTAGAATACGCTCGTAAAATATCTTCTGGCTTTATCCAAACAAACTCATCTTCTTTAATTTCCTCTACTGTCTTCCCAACATCACCACATAAAAATTCCGATAAATAACCGTTTCTTATTTGATTAGAGCAAGAATAAATGACATTTAAAGTAACTAAAGACGAAAAAAATATAGAGATTAAAATTATCATTAAAAATGAAACCGTATAAAAAATTAAAGATTTTATTTTTCTAACTTTTTTCATATTTTTCCAGCAATGATTTTATGGAAAAAGAAATAATATTCCAATCATATTCCTTAACAAATTTTAAAGCATTGCTTCTTAAAGATTCCAACACGGTTTTATTTTCTAATAGATATAAAACGCTATTTGCAATCTCCATATAATTGGCGGGCTCTATTAATAGACCATTATAATGATTTTTGATAATATCACAAATCCCTCCAACTTTTGTGCCAATAACAATAGCCCCGCAGGCCATGGCTTCCAAAAAAGCGATTCCCAGGCCCTCTGCTAAAGAAGGCCCGATAAAGATATTAGAATGATTCAAAATATCAGGTATTTTATCGCGACAAATCGTACCTAAAAATTGGACATGATTTTCTATCTTTAAATCATTAACTAAATTCTCCAAAAAAATTCTTTCCTCTCCATCACCAACTAATAAAAGTTTTACTTGAGGAAATTTGGTCGTTATTATTGGCATGGCACGCAAAAGATATTCCAGTCCTTTTACTTTTTTTAAATTGGCTACCGAAATCATTTGCCAATAATTTCTATTCAAACTCAATACTTTGAAATTACTCAAATCTATTCCGTTAGGAATAAGAAATATTTTATTTATTGGTACGCCAAATTTTATGGCCCTTTCTTTAAGAGCATTGCTTATAACATGAATAAATAATGCTTCGGTGTGTATTTTTTTGTAAAAAAACCAAAAAAGTTTTAATATTTTTAAATAATTTTTAGTATCTAAAGTTCCGCTTTGCATATTTAATATGTATTCTTTTCTTCTAAAAAATTTAATTAAGAGAGCCGCCGCGCCGGCGTAACTTGCCATAATAGCGTATGAGAAATCAAAATTAACGGAATAACTTTTTATCAACGCTAAAAAAGGAAAAAAAAACTTATCGTATTTAGAACCAAAACCCAGACGATAAATCACTGTGTTATCAATAATTTCTTTTCTGGGAAGATTCTTTAAGTTTTTTGTGGTGAAAATAAAAAAATTAAAATCTTTATTTAGTCTTTTAGTAATCTCTTCTACAAAAACTTCAGCCCCGCCAATAAACGGCTTATAAAATGTTGTGAGTATTAAAACATTCTTTTTCATATCTTGAGACAATTTCATCCCAGTTAAAAACTAACTTGACGCGATTTTTTAAATTTCTTCCCAATCTCTCTCTTAAGTCAATATCATTGATTAATTTATTAATACTTACGATAATCGCTTCAATATTTTTTGGAATTATTAAAATGCCGTGTTCTTCATTGCAAATTATTTCTTTGGTGCCGCCCACATCAGTGGCAATAACGGGAAGCCCAACAGAACCAGCCTCTAATACACAGCGAGGTAGGCCCTCTGAATATGAAGGATTAATAAAAATAGTTGATTCTAAAAGAATATTTATTATTTCTTGGTGATTCAATTCCCCTAAAAAAATAATTTTTTTATTGAGCTTTAGTTCATTAATTATTTTCTCCAAATCTTTTTTATATGGGCCGCCTCCAATTATTTGCACAATTATATTATCCGAAAGAGATGCAGTTGCCTGAACCAATTCAGTTAGTCCTTTCGCATAAATTAAGCGGCCAACAAAAGTAATTTTATACGGCAAATTATTTTTATAAATTACATTTTTTTCAGGCGCCACGCTAATTCCATTATAAATTTTGACAGGTTTAACAGCCCCAAGATGCAATAAAAAAGAACAGGTGGCTTCTGACACGCCGACAACAACATTAGAAAAACGGACAATAATGAAACCGATAGTGTGGTCTACTATTTTAGCCACAAAATTAATAAACAAATTTCCGGTTGAAGAATGTTGGCCGCCTCTTTCTATGTGAATCACCGGCAATCCAAGCGATTTGCCAAAAATAAAGCCGAGCCATGTTGAAATAAAAAAACGGGTATTGGTTAAAATATAATCAAAATTTTTTTTATATAGAATTTTTAATACCTTATAAACGCTGTATGGGTGAGGAATAGGAAAACTATTATTTAACCAATCCGGATTCCAGCAAGACAAATTATACAATTTAATCCCATCTATCTCACCACAAGTGGTTCGACCCTGCTCACCACAAGCAACGATGGTGATTTCATATCCTCTTTGCAGAAGCCCGACAGATAATCCATGAATGCTTTCAACATAACCGCCTTTATAGGGATGGTAAAAAGCGGCAAAAATCAAAATACTTTTAACGGAACTCATTACCATCTATATCCTTCAGCGCTAATTCTCTAACTAATCTTTCTAATTTCTGTTTTTGCTGTCTATTGACTATGTAATTATGAAAGGTAAGCATAAATAAAATAACAAAAGCGACAATCATTATTAAATCCATCGGCCTACTCAAGCCCAAATAACCGACTAGAGGAGATACGCTTCTGGGAAAAACAGAAACAAAAACGAAGGTTAGCCAAATAAATCCCCAAAAAAACAATTCTTTTTTAGTAAAATTAGACCTTTTATAATAGAGATAAGTAAGATGAATAGCCGCCAATCCGACAACAACACCTATAAGTTGAATGCCAATCATTTTTATAGCATTATACGCCACACAATCATTTGCAACAATAACTTGAGCCCATGCAAAATATGAACTCCCTTAACATTGTCGCTGTAAATAGTGGGAATGGCATATTCTCCGTAAGTAATTTTATTTTTCCCGACTTTGAGCGCCATTTGGATTTCTCCGGAATAATCGCTTTTACTCCAAGAGATTTTAGGTAGGCAACTGACGCGAAACGCTCTAAAACCACACCACATATCCTTTAAATTGACATTAAAAAGACATTGGGCAGTCAAATTTAAAGTTCTATTGCCCAGAAAGCGAATCAAGGGCATCTTGTCGCCACCTTGACGAACGGTAAAAATAAAATCCAATTTATTGGACTCCATATACTGTAAAATTTTAGGAATATACTCCGGGGAATGTTGGCCGTCGCCGTCAATTGTGACAATAATATCACTGCCTAATTTACGGGCCGCCTCACATCCCGTCTTCAAAGCGGAGCCCTTGCCTAAATTAATTTTATGGTTAAGCAATATTATTTTTTTATCGCAACGATTTGCCTCGCATATCTTTTTAGTGGCATCGCTTGAACCATCATTAACAATAATCACCCAATCAACGTAACTGGCTGATTTTTTAATTACGTTTTGTATATTTTTTTCTTCGTTATGAGCCGGAATTACCAAGGCAACTTTCATATCTCTTTTTTATACCAATTTATTGTTTTTTCTAAACCGCTTTTAAGATTATATCGGGACGTAAAATTTAATAAGTTTTTCATTTTACCGATATCAGGAAAACGATGCCTTACATCATCCCTATGTTTAATAAATTTTGGCTTTAAATTTTTCTTGAGTCCGCAAAGAGCAATAATTTTTTCGGCTAAATCCAAAATTGTAGTCGGCCTTCCCGTACCAATATTTATTACTTCTCCGTTAGTCCGCGATTCCAGCGCTTTAATGGAGGCCTCCACATTATCGTCAATGTAAACAAAATCACGCGTTTGCGTGCCGTCTCCGTATATTACAGGCGACATACCCCGCAGGACACTCTTAATAAATATACCGATAACAAAACCGTAATCGCTGGACTCCTGGCGAGGGCCGTAAACATTAAAAAATCTTAAAGAACAGGTCGGAAGTTTATATTTTTGCCAATAAGCCGACATAAGTTTTTCGCAATACAGTTTCGTTACGGCATAAGGTATTTGCGCGTTAATGTGGCCGTTCTCCAATTCCGGTATTTCCACAGGTTCACCATAAACTTCCGAACTGGAAGCAAATATAATTTTGGGCTTGCCGTATTTCAAGGCCAAATTTAAAATATTGCGCGCGCTCTCAATATCATTTAGAACATCAACGGGGGACTCCATCGTGCGTTTAACTCCCACAATAGCCGCGTGATGAAAAACTCCGCTTAATTTATTTTCTTTGAAAATTACTTCCAAATCATTAAAACTGTTGGCGTCTCCTTTTACAAAAATAACTTTGTTTTTTATATGCTCTATATTTTTTAGTTTTCCTGTGCTTAAATTATCAAAACAAATAACTTCGTTGCCTTTATTCAATAAATTTTCACACAAATGAGAACCAATGAAACCAGCGCCTCCGGTTACCAAAAATTTTTTCCTCATATTTTTCTCTTAGGATATATTTTACTCATCTGGTTTTCAACTCCTGCGCTTCTAAATTGGCCATCCAAACTAATTTTTTGGACATTTTCCCTGCTTCTCTATTGGCTGGTGGGATTAAATTATAAAGAATGCGAAATAAAAATTAATAAAAGTTGGCTCTGGCTGCCTTTTTCAATATTAGTGTTATCAAGATTGATTCCTTTTTTTCGCTGGGGGGAATTTCCGCTGGCGGCCGACGCCGGTGTCTATATAGAAAATTTCAGACCGTACGTTTCAATACCGGTAATTTATACAATACATATTCTGCTTAATCTGTTGGCGGGATTCGGTATTTATGAAGTCACCAAAAAATATTTTAATGAGAAAGCGGCGTTTTTCAGTTTATTAATTTTTTCCCTATCAATTTCCCAATTCTTGGTTTATTGGGTTTTCTATGCAAAAATGACGGCGGCGATAGCGCTTACGCTTTTTGCCGCCAATTTAATACAAAAAAAGTCGTGGCAATTAATTCCTATCGCAATCTTAATCGGATTCTTTCATCCGCTAACGCTATTGCCGTTTTTATTAACAATTTTATTATTTTCTATTTTTGAAAAGAATAGATTTTTTTTGTTAGTTAGTTTCTTTTCTGTTTTAGTATCATCATTTTTTATTAACTGGGATAAATTTTGGGGTTATGTTTATTACGCGGAAAAGTATTTAAGAGGGGATTACGCGAGAGGCATATCAGAAATATTAGCCGGTAATTTTGTGCAACTGGATTTTTATCAAAACTTTTTAGCCCTGATTTATCTTCCATTCGCCATATTGGGATTTATAAGATTGGTTTACAATAAAAAATTTACTTTTCTGTTTTATTACGCGTTAGTGAATTTTTCTTTTGTATATCTTAATTTTATATTTCATAACCGATTCATAATTCTTTTAGACATCATATTTATTATTCTGGCCGGAGAAGTTTTGCTTAATTTCCTGCAGATATTTTGGACAAATAAGCTAATGAGGATAATTTTTACAATTATTTTAGTGGTTTTAATAGGTAACATTGCTTATCAAAGTTGGGTTATGGAGCCAATAATCAATAATAAAGAGCTGGAAGAAATAAAATTATTCTCTAAAACAGAGAATGGTATTCCCGTTGCAAGCAGTGACACAAGATATATTCATGTTTTAAAGGGATACGGAGGTCATCCCATTGTAAATTTAGAAGAAATTTCTAATAAAGAGGTATACATTTATATGGGAAGAAGAGGACCGGAGTTGGACTTGAAACAACTAGGATTTTTTAAGAAAATTAGCGAACATTTTTGGAGAGGAGAAGTTATCCCCAATAATGATATTGACAACTAAAATAAACAAGGAGAAAATTAATGAATATGGTCAAAGATTTTTTAAGTTTATTAAAAAGCGAAAAGGGAAACCAGTCCTTAAAGTCAGCGATTGGTATTTTTGTTTTTGTAATTTTTATAGTCGCGTCGGTATTATTTAATAATTCAGGAGTGCCTCTTTCTTATAGGGTAGCTTTTGGTTCTTCTCATGGTGGGAGCGGTGGTGGTGGTGGCGGTGGAGGCGGAGGCAGTGTTTCTGTATCTGGTACTTATGCAGGAGTAATAAAAAACGAAGTTTCTTTTAATGTGAGTAAAGCGTTGGGTTTTAGTGAAGGGGTAAAACCAAATGATGGCACTGTTATGGCCGTCACTGTTCCAGCAGAAAGAGTTCCTAGTACTGCGGTTGTTAAATTAAACGCGGTAAGTCACGGATCTTCATCGGTTAATGGATTAGTTGGGTCCTTGCCATCTAACTTATCTGCTGTAAATGATAATTTATTAAGCGTAAAAATATCAGATTCTACGGGAAACAACGTGGTTTTGTCCGGTACAATTGAAATTAAATTTGAATATGCTTCAGAGCAAGTAAAAAATAAGGACGTTAGTTCGTTAATAGGTTATCGTTGGGATAGCGCAAATAGTAATTGGGAACCGTTACCAACCAAGGTGTCAGTAGATGGCGTTGTAAGAGTAAATGTTACGACCAGTAAAACCAGTTACTTTACTGTGTTGGGTAAACCCGGAAAGGGAATCCCGCCTACTCAAGCAACTACATCAGTTGGCGCTGACTCTTCAAATAGAATCGCTTTAATTGCATCTGTAAAACAGCAATTAACGGGACTTATCGCTCAAGTATTGGCGTTACTACAAGATTCAGTTAAATCCGGAAAAACTATTTCTCCGGAAGCGCAAAAACAATTGGCCAGCTTATCAATATCAAGTAATATCGCCGCGTCTTCTGATGATTTACCACCGCCTGGCTTATCAAAGGGAGATAAAGGCAATGATGTTAAAAAATTACAAAAACTATTAATTAAATGGGGTACTGGTCCTATTGCTAGATTGTTAGCTGAAACGGGAGCAACTGGATATTATGGTAATTTAACAAGTAAAGCGGTATGTGAATTCCAAGATTCAAGAAAGGAGGGCAAAGGACCAGCCGCAGGAGCTTTAGGAGATGCATTGCATAATGTGCCTTGCGGAGCATGGGGCCGATTAACAAGAGCCGCAGCGCAAGAGCCACAAAGGTAGAATTTCTAAAACACCCGAATTGAAGTTCGGGTGTTTTTTTATCTTTTTTTAATTATTAGCGCCACTATTATCGTCATAAGCGTTAATAACGCCAAAAACAATAATACACTTAAACACCACCCTATCCAACCATAATAATATAAAGGCGCAAAAATTCTTTCACTGCTTATAACTAACGCATCGCAATCAGTTTTAGAAGACACTCTGAAATAATAGGTCTCGTTAGCTTGTGATAAAGGCAAAATAATTTTATGGTCAGTAGTCAAGTTGTAGTTAATTGGAGAAGAATTAGAATAATTAAATTCTTTGGTTAAATCGGCTTTTGAGACCGTATCATACATCAATCCAGAAGTTGCCGGTTTGTTAGTGTTCCAAGAAATCGCGACATTGTTTTGCCAATTGCTAACCTTAATATTATAAATTGATAATTTCTCGCCAGCACAGGCGGACACGACCGGGGGAGTATAAACACCATTAACATCTTGAACGGTAATATTGAATGTTTTAGTAACTTCTCCCTGGCAATTAACGGCGCTGACGGTCACCGGATATGATTCTGATTTCCCTTGAGAAAAATTAGGCGCCCAAACAATAACTCCGAAGTTAGGATTAATGGTTAGTCCTTGAGGACCGTTAATTATTTTATAAGTGATGCCACCGCCATTGGCTAAAATAGTTGCGGTATATAATTGGCCTTCTTTGGCAGATACGGGAATAGTATCGTTAGTGAATGACGGAGCAAAACATCCTAATTTAGCGTCGTCTTCGCCAACGCGAATATAAACGCTCATATCAACGCTGTTATACGGGTCAGAGGCAATAAAAATCACGGTATGAATTCCTGATTGATTACTGCTCGGCACCCACATAAATGTTCTGGTGTCGCTATTAAAAGAGGCGCCAACCGGCATAGTGCCGACTCTGTAATTTACATAGTCATTATTAGGGTCAACGGCTAATACTGTAAATTGTAATACTCTGCCCACATTAACTGTTTGATTTGGGACGGGAATCCAGACAGGCGGCTGGTTATAAATTTGCGAATAATAAAACGCCGGCAACTGATAATAAATAGGTGTTTGATAAATCGGTGGCTGATAAATTGGCGGTTGATAAATAGGTGCTTGGTAAATAATTTGTGGAGGAATTACTGGTGTGGGTATCGGAGAAGGAGGTGGGGGAGTAGGCGCTGGCGGAGGTGTTGGTATAGGCGCAGGTGTTGGTAATGCATTACTTATAAACCATACCGCATTAATTACTCTAATCGGTCCGCATCTGTCTTTAGAACCATCGCTCCAATGAAATCCGTATTGCAAGCCCTCTTCTTTGTAATATAAATTATTGCTGGGAGAAGTTTTATAACCGCAATGACTGGTGGGATAACGAGGCACGTCTCTTGTGAGAGAAAAAGAAGCGCTTTGGACATTACCCCAACCGCCGGGCAATTGATTACTGGCTCCCGCTCCCTTCATATTCGCCACGTGAAGCAAATTTTGTCCTGATTCTAAAGTAATAACAAAATGCATATCAACGCTGGGAGCGTTGCGGTCGGTTTGTCTGCCAACGGTAAGCAGGCCAGTTTTAGTATCCAGCATCAATGAGCCACCGCCATCAACATGGCTCGTAGCGGGGTCTGTGGTCACTTTTGTTACGTCGTTAGGGGCGGCATAAACGGCAGGAGCCGTAAAAGCCATCAATAATCCAGCCGCAAAAATTAAATAATTTATATTATATTTTTTCATAAACAGTTATATAAAAACTTTTTGACACTTCAATTTTTCCGTTAGTAACCCCGATAGAAACCAAATAGGGCTCTTGTCTTCCCTGATTAATATCAGGAACCCAATAAACCACGCCAAAATTATTATCAATTTTTAGGCCCCTTGGGCCGTTGATAATTCGGTAGTACAAATTATTGCCGCCATTTACCTGAAGAGTGGTTATATACAATTCCTTCTCATTAACCATTAACGGGGGATTAATATTAAAAAAATTTAATTTAGTTGGAATCGGATAAACAGAAAAGGCGTAAGGATAAATATCTATCTCCACAGTCATATCGGAAAAATTGAATCCATCTGATGCCCTAAAAATAATTTTATAAACGCCGAATTGTTCATTTGTAGGAATCCATGTAAAAGTTCTTGAACTCCCATCAAACAATGCTCCGTTAGGAAGATTCAACGCTCTGTAAGTTAAATTATCATGCTCCATATCGGCAGCCGAAACAACGAACTGAAGGCCGCCTCCGGCAAAAGCGGATTGCGTCGGCAATTGAAACCAAACCGGAGCATTATTTATTTTTATCGCGGAAATACGAGGGGGACACAAAACCGTTATGTCACGTCCTCTGATAACCCTACGATGCACAGATGCCCCAAAAGGAATTTTTATATTGCTTTGAGAATCAATAATTTTTTCACCGCTACAAATACCCGCATATTCGGCGCGCGCCTCGCCAGCATAAAAAGCCGACGCTAAAACTATCAAAATTATACTTAAAATGACGGCATTTTTGACAGAATTCATTGCCCCACATTGTAACAAATTATCTATAAATTGTCAATACTTGCGCATTCCTAACCCCGTAATATGATTCAAGTATACATATGAAAACAGTATGTATCTGTGGCTCTCAACGATATAAAGATGAGATAAAGGCCTTTTCTAATAGATTAAAGGGCTTAGGGGTTTCGGTGGTATTTGAGCCAAACTTTCAGCGCCATCGCCAAAAAATGATTCATAAAAAGGAAAAGGAACGGCTTAAGTCCAAGTCCTATAGAGACAGAATCCCCGGATTGGTGCATGAGCACTTTGACAGATTAAGAAAAGCGGATGTGTGTTTTATTTTTAATAAAAACGGATATCTTGGCATTAATACGACCCTAGAGATTGGCTTTGCTCATGGCAAGAACATGGTTATTTACGCGTTGGAACCGGAAAGAGCCATTGAGAGCGGGGGAGAAGTTTGCCGTGATATTCTTTTCACGGAAATTTTAGACACACCCGAAGAACTAGTGAAACGACTGGTCTAAGAAAGGAGATATATGAACCTTTGCCCGGGAAAAAGCGTGGGAGCGATTATTAAAAATGAAAAAAGCGAATATCTTTGCCTATATCGCCTTAAACACCCAACAGGATTAGCTTTTATAGCTGGACACATTGATTCAACGGATAAGACCCCCAAAGACGCATTGATAAGAGAAGTTATGGAAGAATCTGGACTAAAAGTAGTAAGGTGCGAACTAGTTTTAAACAAAGTTTTTCCCAACCCATGCGCGCGGCCGCCAGGATATGATGGCCATGAATGGTTTGTTTATAATGTTTCCAAGTACGAAGGAAAGCCCAAATTAATGGAACCTACGAAACATAGATTCGTTGAATTTCTGTCTGCGTCAGTAATAGCTTACTACATTAGTAAGGGAGAGGTTGACCCAGCTTGGTTTACTTATATAATTCCAGAACTTTCCCTAGACATAACTCTCAAATAGTGAGGGTTTTTTATTAACTAAATATTTTCTATTAAATAGTTGCTGTAAAAATAAAAATTAGATATTCTTAATTTAATGAAGAGCGTGGTTTTTTGTTCCAGCCAAAGATTCGGACCGGAATTAAAAAAGTTTATTGATGATTTAAAAAAAATATCTAATAACGAGGGACATCATTTGGTTATCTTAGAACCAAATTTTAGCGAAATAGAAGAAAAATTTGATAAGCACGCGCACGAAAAAGATCGTTTGCGGGACTCTCATTATCGGGAGGTAATTGCCGGTAAAGTTTATGACCACCTGTTTCGCAAAGTACGAGTGGCGGATGTTTGTTTTATCTTTAATAAAGACGGATATTTGGGAGTAAATACCACGGGAGAACTTTTTGCCGCCGCCATGGCGGGAAAACTTTGTTATTCTTTGGACGGCAGAACTCTTATGGGACATTACCCTCATGATTTGTACGAAGAACCGTCCGCTCATAAATTAATTCATGAAGTTGTTGGAACGCCCGAAGATTTATTTAGACGCCTCTTGTAATAAAAAACCCTTATTTAGGGTTTTAATTAATAGCGCTTCTCAAAATACTAATTATTTCTTTTAATACTTTATTTTTACAATTAAGCGGTGGCAACAATCTAATAGCGCTTGGCTCTGCCGGCAAAACCAATAAACCATTTTCCCCGCATTCTCTCATAACTTCGTCTCTTCTGGATGAATCAAAAACATCAACAGCCAACATAAGACCCAAACCGTTAACTTTACAGTTGGGAATATTCTCTAATCCTTTCCTAAGAAGACAGCTTTTTGCCTTAACTTTTTCCAAAAAAATTTTGTTAATTGTTTTCAATACAACCACGCCAGCCATGCAAGCCACGGGATGGCCGCCAAAAGTACTCCCATGAGAGCCCGGAGGCCAAGTCATAATTTCTTTTTTTGCGATAACGGCTCCCAGAGGAAAGCCGCCGCCAAGGGCTTTGGCCGAACAAACAATATCGGGAACAACCGCGGAATGTTCAAACGCCCAAAACTTTCCCGTGCGCCCAATCCCGCATTGAATCTCATCAACAACCATTAAGGCACCGCTTCTGTCGCAAAAATTTCTGATGGCCTTCATAAATTCTTTACTCGCAACCTTGCAACCGCCGACTCCCTGCACCGGCTCCACAAAAACAGCCGCGATATTTGGCCATCTCTTTAAAATTTCATCTTGATTATTGTACGGCAGTATTTCTACTCCAAACAAAATAGGTTCAAATCCTTCTCTTAATCTGGGAAATGCCGAGCCCAAACTCATTGCGCCAAAAGTTCTTCCATGAAAGCCGCCTTGAAATGCGATAAAACATGATTTCTTTGTATGATATCTGGTTAATTTCATCGCTCCCTCAACCGATTCAGCGCCGCTATTTGTAAAAAATAATTCCCAATCATGCCCCTTCGGCATTTTTTTCATTATCTCTTTAGCCAAGACATTTTGTGGCCTATGGTCAAAATTACAACCGCAAGTATGGGTTAAATTTTCTATTTGGTCGGTAGCCGCTTCTTGAATTTTCGGGAAATTGTGCCCAAGGGCCAAAACACCCCATCCGCTCGTGGCGTCAATATAAGTATTATCGTGGGTATCCCTGACTAAAGAATCACAGCCCCATTCCAATCTGGTTCCGGGATAATAAGACCTGTAGTGGGGTGAGAAATATTTAAGCCGGCTCATACAATAAGCTCCTTTTTGTCAAAGTTACGGCTTTCAGAATAGTATAGTAATATTTGGATAAGCTCAATATAATTGAAATATATAATATGAACGACTTAACCATTGGCTTAGAAGTTCACGCCGAACTTAAGACCAAAACAAAAATGTTTTGCGATTGCCTTAATGACCCCGACGAGCATCATCCTAATGTTAATATCTGCCCCATTTGCGCCGGTCATCCCGGAACACTGCCTACCTTAAATAAAAAAGCCATAGAAAGCGTGTTGAAAGTTGGCTTGGCTTTGGGGGGAAAAATTATTCCAAACGGCAAAACAAAATTTGACCGCAAGAATTATTTCTATCCGGACCTGCCGAAAGGTTATCAAATTTCACAATATGATGAACCGTTAGTGGAAGGGGGGGAGTTGCTTAACGCGCGCATAAGAAGAATACATTTAGAAGAAGACACGGGCACTCTCATTCACATTAAGGGGGCTAGCTTGGTTGATTATAACCGTTCCGGAGTTCCTTTAATGGAGTTGGTCACAGAGCCAGATATAACCAGCGCCTCGCAAGCAGTGGAATTTGCCAAACAACTGCAACTCATTCTCCGATATCTGGAAGTATCAGACGCCGATATGGAAAAAGGGCAAATGCGACTAGAAGCGAATATCTCTATCGCGATGGGCGTTAAAGTGGAAGTAAAAAATATTAACTCTTTTAAATCGCTGGAGGGAGCTATTAATTACGAATATAAAAGGCAAAAAGATTTATTGGCGAAAAATAAAAAAATTTCTCAAGAAACCCGAGGGTGGAACGAAAGTAAACAAGCCACGGTATCGCAACGAAGCAAGGAAGAGGCCCACGATTACCGCTATTTTTCCGAACCAGAC
Source organism: uncultured Candidatus Saccharibacteria bacterium (assembly GCA_964363475.1). Taxonomy (GTDB): domain Bacteria; phylum Patescibacteriota; class Minisyncoccia; order UBA6257; family UBA11618; genus CAZATK01. The sequence goes on along the minus strand of CAYIII010000002.1, from coordinate 24,157 downwards.
CTGCCCCCTCTGACGGCTGATGCTTTTAGTTTAGAACAAATAAAATTAGGGATACCGGAATTGCCGTTGCCTAAAAAAAATAGGTTTATTGAAGAATATAAATTATCTGCCGAACAAGCCGATGTTTTGATACAAGACCGATTTTCTTCAAATTATTTTGAAGAAGCGGTTTCTGAACTGGAAAATAAAAATGAGTTGCTGTCGCTCTATAATTATCTGACGTCTGATTTGTGGGGATTAATGAAGAAAAATGAGGTCTTAATTGGCGATATAAAAATCCCTCCGGTGAATTTAGCCCATTTGATTGGCTTACTGGCTTCTAAGGACATTTCCAGCCGCATTGCCAAGGACTTATTATTGGAAATGTTTAAAACCGGGCTGGACCCTCATGAAATTATAAAAGAAAAAAAATGGCAACAGGTCTCGGATTCCGAACATTTAAAAAAATTAGCGGAAAAAATTATTAAAGAAAATCCGAATGCGATGTCGGACTACCGTAGCGGCAAAAAGAATTCGCTTCAGTTTTTAATCGGCAAGGCAATGTCAGAATTAAAAGGCAAGGCAAATCCGCAAATACTAAAAGAATTATTTGAAGACCTTTTAAAATAAAACAAATCGTGTATCGTTAAAATCAGACAGAACCTTGTCAAAATGAAAAGGGGATAGACAATGAAAATTGTCCAGCCTATTAACATAGATTTTGCCCGTCCATATCCGCCGTGGCAATTAAGAATAAAAAATGCCGTTTTGTGTCAAGTCAATCCGTCTGACGGCCATATTAGCATCATAGAGGTTAGACCCTCTATGGTTTCTAAAAAAGATTTACTGGGATGGGCATATAAATTCAGCGGTGTATTTAAGGGAGATGGAACAGCCGTAAAAGAAGTGGATCTTTCTGTTGTTTGCCTGTTCCAACATGGGCCAATAGTAATTCGTGAAAAAACTTTATATGACATTGACCTGAAAGAATCGCGTATTTTAATAAAAGGCAAAAATAATTGGTGGCAATTAGATGAAAATGAAACAATAAGCGAATCTAACTTTGTTAGTAGTTTAGATAAAAAAGGCGTTTATGCAATTCAGTTCGTTATTATAAATAAACATACCGGCAAACCAACACAAGTTCATACGACCACCAGACAATCGTCATCACAGGAGTTTTAATTATGAAAGCAAAAAACGGGGTTAAAGAAATAAACGTAACTGGCTGGGAATTATACACGACAACTTATTTTTATTTTCAGAAAGAATGGGTAACAAGCAAGAAAAGAGAAGCGAAAAAGGGCAAGGGTCCGATTCTGACTGTAAGAAGTTACCGTCATAACTTTAATAACGAGATAATTCGCGCGCGCCTTGTAAGTATTTTTGACCACAATGAGTCGCGCATACAAATGTGGTGGGAAAATAATAATGAAAAAAAGATGAATACCATCATAAAAATAGACGGGCAATGGCATAAACTGGAAAAAAGAGAAAAATGGATAGTAAGACTCATGAGAAGAAATAAAGAGATTGCTGGAATAGTTATTCACGTGTTTGACGAAGAATATCCCCGTATTATTCTTCAAGAAATACAAATTATGAAATAATACCCTCCGTTAAAAAGACGGGGGGGTTACTTTTTTTAAAATATTCTCTGAAAATTCTTTTAAAGAAAAAACGCCCTTATCTTCGCCCAGTTCTCTTAAACTGACCATGTTATCGTTAACCTCTTTATCCCCGACGACAACGGCCAGAGGAATTTTTTGCGTGTCCGTTTCTCTTATTTTTTTGCCGACAGTTAAATTTTGTTCATCTAAACTAACTCTCACGCCAATTTTTTCCAACTCTTTTTTAATTTTTTGGGCATATTCTAAATGTTTTTCTCCAACATTAATCACAGAGACCTGAACAGGCGAAAGCCAAATCGGCAAACTGCCGTCAAGATGTTCTAACAGCATGCCGATAAATCTCTCAAAAGAACCGAAAATAGCGCGATGTATTACCCACGGCATTTTCTTTTGTCCACTCTCGTCTATATAACGAACGTCAAATTGTTTCGGCAACATAACTAAATCCAGTTGAGCGGTGCCCATTTGCCAATCGCGCTCTTGCGAATCTTTTAAATGAACTTCAATTTTTGGTCCGTAAAAAGCGCCTTCACCTTGTTTTATTTCATATTTAATTTCGCTTTTCTTTAGAGCGCTTATTAGGGACTCTTCCGCCTTGTTCCAATCTTCTTTATCGCCTAAAAACTTTTCCGGCCTTGTAGCCAAAACATAGCGCGGTTTCATTTCAAAAATAGAATAAAACTTCTCAAAAATATCAATAATATTTTTTACTTCATCCTCAACTTGATCGGGACGACAATAAATATGCGCGTCGTCCATAGTAATTTGCCTTACGCGAAACATGCCGCCTAAAGTGCCAGACAGTTCATTGCGATGCAGTCGTCCAATTTCAGCCAATCTTAACGGCAACTCACGATAACTTCGTACTTTTGCATTAAAAACATAAGTGGATTCGGGACAATTCATGGGTTTGATAACTAACTCTTCTTTTTCATCAACGGGATTTCTAAAATAAAACATATTATCACGATAATGGTCCCAATGCCCCGATTTTTTAAAAACTTCCGCCTTCACCATTATCGGAGTGGAAATCTCCTGATAATCATTTTTATCATTGATATATCGCCCTAATTTTTCTAATTCGCGGAAAATAATCATTCCTTTGGGATGCCAAAAAGGCGCGCCGGGAGCAATGTCGTGAAAAGAAAATAAATCCATCAACTGCCCTAACTCACGATGATCTCGATGTTTCATTAGTTTAAGAATAAAGAATTAGAAATTAAGAAGCAAGAATTAGGAATTAATAATCCTATTTAGATGATCATTTAATAAAAAAGCCCCTTTCGGAGCAATTGTCTATACCAACGTTTCCCTTACAATCCCAGTCTTATAAAAATGACTTGTAGCGTAAGAATCAAGTACCTCGCCAACAGGAATAATTTTCACCGATTGATTCAAAAGACGCACTTTAGGTAAATTCCAAAAAGGAATAAAATCCCATTGATGATGCTCCCAATGAAGCCAAACATAATGAGGTAAGTATAAAATTCTCTGCCATAAAGGTACCCAAACACGATGTGTCTCAGAAGTACCGACATGTTCTGTCCAAAGTCGTAAACGAAACATAGACCAAAAAGCAGTGCCTTGAGCTATAAACCATAAAGGAATAGCCCACCACCAGATTTGTAATTGCCACAAAATAAGAAAGACTGCTCCTCGCCAAAGCCAAAGGCCAATATTTTCGTAAAAAGTTATCGGACGAAAATCCCAGATAGCTGCAAATAATTCCTTCCAACCGCCATGAAATCCTATCAATCCCAATAAGAAACGCCTCACAATTTGACCTTTTGTTTTGGGAATATCAAAAATTGGATCAGAAATAACTTTCTTGCCATATTCTGGATCCAGCTCTGTCCCCAAATAACGATGATGCTCCATGTGAAATAAACGAAATCTTTTAAAGCCGGTTCCTAAAGGCCACCAACAAAAAAAATCAGTAACAAAATCATTAAACCAACGAATTTGACTAGCTAAACGATGCGTTCCTTCATGACCCATTACGGAAATAGCGTGCTGGCGATTACCAATAACTAAAATAGCTATAAAATAAATACCAGGCAACAACCAATAGGAAACATTATTATTGGACCAACTCATAAGCCAATAAACCCCAATAACGACAATCCAATCTGCTAAAATATTGATTAACCAACGCCAGAAAATTGGCTTGCCGTACCTTTTATATAAATCGGCATTATGATTAATCTTATCTTCTTCATATCTCAAAAATTCTATTTCTGTTTCCCGTAACGACTTATTCATAACAACATCACTCCTTTATGTAAAGTTTCAAAGACCACTACTGGCTTATATATTATAACTCCTTGGCATTATTGCAAATCAGCTTTGGCTCTCCATCCCGCCACGACATTCTTCCTAAAATACCCACAACGGCATTTTCTCTCCATACGCTGGCTGTTTTCAAAAATGTCTCGGGAAAAACTATCACTTCCATGTTGTGCATAAAATCTTCCACTTTAGCAAAAAGCATGGGCTTGCCGGTTTTGGTAATTATTTTTTGAGCTCTGGTTACCAGTCCCACAATGATAATATCCTGAAGTTCTGATTTAACCGTCATCGCGTCTTTTAACGACATGGCCTGCATATTTTTAATTTTCTGGCGATAAGAATTTAAAGGATGGTCTGAAATATATAATCCCAATAATTCCTTTTCCCATGATAATTTTTCCATAAGGGGAATTTCTGACGCCTGTTTTAATTTTAGGACGGTATTAGAAAAATCATGAATAAATAAACCTATCTGATTGTTAAGGCGCTGTTTTTTTATATTATTGTTAAACTTTAATAAATCCTCCAGATTGGCCAATAAAAGGCCTCTTTCCGCGCCAAATAAATCTAAAGCGCCGCATTTAATCAAACTTTCCAACGACTTTTTATTAAGGTCTTTATGTTGGATTCTAAAAAGAAAATCAGACAGTCCCTTAAATGGCCCGCCATTTTGTCTTTCCGCGATAATGGCCTCAACAATATTTTGGCCGACATTTTTAATAGCCAATAAACCAAATTGGATTGATTTATCGCCGGGAGTAAAATTAGACCAGCTTTTATTTATATCGGGGGGCAAAATTTTGATTTCCATTTTCGCGCATTCTCCGGCTAAAAAAGTAGCTCTGTCCACATCGCCCGCATCCGCGTTAAAAAGTCCCGTCATAAATTCAGTGGGGTAATGCGCTTTCAGGTAGGCAGTTTGATAGCCAATGTAGGCATAACAAACCGCGTGACTTTTATTGAAGCCGTATTTGGCAAACGGAGGAAACATATCCCAAATAGCTCTGGCAATTGTCGGTTCAATTCCATTGCTTATCATTCCGTTTACAAGCTTGTCTTTTTGCTTATCCAATAATTCCTTAATTTTTTTGCCTATTGCTTTACGCAAAGTATCGGCCTCCGCCAAAGTAAAGCCGGCTAAATCACGGGCAATTTGCATCATTTGTTCCTGATAAATGCCCACGCCGTAAGTATTTTTCATAATCGGCTCTAATTTAGGATGCAGATAGGTTATTTTTTCTTGACCGTGTTTTCTTTTAATGAAAGAGGGGATAAGTTCCATCGGTCCGGGACGATAAGCGGCAACCAGCGCAACTAAGTCCTCCAGCTCCGTTGGTTTGAGGGCCTTCATATAACGGCGCATGCCGGAGCTTTCAAACTGAAAAACTCCGGTTGTATCTCCATCCCGCAGCATTTCAAAAGTTTTTTTGTCATTTACTGGCAAATGATTAACATCCACTTCGCCCTTGCCGCTTTCTTTAATTAAACGCGTAACTTTTTCTAAAATTGTTAAGTTTTTTAATCCTAAAATATCCATCTTTAATAATCCCAAATCCTCCACGCCGTGCATTTCAAATTGCGTAATAATGGTGTTTGGGTCTTGCGGGGCATATTGCAAAGGCAAATATTCAGTAAGGGACTCCTTGCTAAGCACAATGCCGCAGGCGTGAACGGAGGCGTGTCTAGCTACGCCCTCCAAATGCTTGGCGCCGTCAATAACTTCTTTTACCAATTGGTCATTTTTATACATTTCCGCCAATTCAGGAACATTGCTTAAAGCATCGTCCAAATCTTGATTAAACGGAATCATTTTAGAAATTTTGTCGCAAAGAGAATAAGGAACGCCTAACACTCGCCCCACATCGCGAATAGCGGCTCTCGCCGCCATAGTGCCGAAAGTAATAATATGAGCGACATTATCGCGGCCATATTTTTCATTTAAATATCCCATTACTTCATTACGTCTCAAATCAGCCAAATCAACGTCAATGTCAGGCATTTGAATGCGGTCGGGATTTAAAAATCTTTCAAAGAGCAAATTAAATTTTAACGGCTCAACATCGGTTATGCCCGCGATATAAGAAACTATACTGCCGGCGGCCGAACCGCGGCCTGGCCCTACAATAATTTTTCTTTCTTTTGCCCAGTTGATAAAATCCTGAACGATAAGAAAATAAACGGCATAGCCGGTTTTTTCTATAACGGTTAATTCGTATTCAATTCTTTCTTTTATTTCCGGAGTAATATTTTCGTAGCGATGAGGCAATCTTTCCATTATTATTTTTCTTAAAAAAGAATTCGGGGTTTCTTCTTCCGGCAGAGGGAAAGACGGGAGAATGGGCTTTCCTAAAACAAATTCCACATTGCATTGTTCAGATATTTTGACGGAATTTTCTACCGCTTCCGGCACATCGCTAAATCTTTCCGCCATTTCTTGGGGCGAAGTCATAGAGAAATCGTCCATTTTTAACGTCAGACGGTTAGTGTCGGCAATCTTATTGCCAGTGCCGATTGCCATTAAAATATCGTGATAATGAGCGTCTTCTTTCTTTAGATAATGGATGTCTTGAGTGGCAACCAGCGGGATATTCAATTTTTTGCTTAATAAAATCAAAACGGAGCGCGCTTTTTCATGATTTTGCGGAGACCAATTGGGATGATGGCCTATTTCTAAAAAATAATTACCCGCTCCAAAAATATCTTGATACTCCAGCGCTATTTTTTCCGCCTGCTCTATTTTTCCGGCTAAAATACTCTTAATCAATTCGCCGGAAAAACAGCCGGACAAGGCAATCAGCCCATCATGATATTGTCTTAATAATTGTTTATCAACACGGGCTTTATAATAAAATCCTTCTAAATTAGCTTTGGTGATTAATTTAATTAAATTTTTCCAGCCGTCAATATTTTTACAAAGAAGCGTTAAATGAAAGTATTTATCATCTATGCCGTGTGTTTTGTCCGTGCGAGACCGCGGAGCCAAATACGCCTCAACTCCCAAGATGGGTTTGATGCCGACGCTTTTCGCGGCTTTATAAAATTCTACGGCTCCGTAAAGATTTCCGTGGTCAGTTAACGCTAAAGAATCCATACCCAATTCTTTGGCCCGATTAACCAGCTCATGAATTTTCGCCAAACCATCCAGCAAAGAATAGTGGCTGTGCGTGTGAAGATGGACGAATTTAGACATTATTTTTAATTAAGTATAACTAGAAAAAAATTTAATTAAAAACTTCTCTCATATTTTGACAAATTCAGCAATCATTGTTAGTATTGTTTTAATACAAAGTATATGGGAGGAGTACCGGTCAAACATCATAGCAAGGGCAAAGTGGGGCGTCGTCGCTCTCACTTGGCTCTAAAAAAAATAGGCCTGTTTGCCTGTTCTAATTGCAGAGGACCGGTATTGCCACATCGTTCATGCAAACAATGCGGAAAGTACAAGTAAGACCATATCAATAATTGAAAATTAAAAATTGATAATTGAAAATTTATAAAACATGGCCACAAGGCACCTTGCAAGATCTATAGTTCTTCAATCGCTTTATGAATGGGATTTTTGGGACAAAAAAGTTGATTTAAAATCAACTGTGGAGCGCAATCTTAATGAATTTGCTCCCGGATTAGACGAGCCCGATTTTGTTTGGAAAATAGTTAATGGAATAGTAGAAAATATGAAGACCTTAGACGATATTATTAGAAAGGCGGCTCCTGATTGGCCATTGGAAAGAGTGGCAATAGTTGACAGAAACGCGTTAAGAATCGGGCTTTATGAATTAATTTATGCCAATCCCGAAGAAGTGCCCCCAAAAGTTGCCATTAACGAGGCCATAGAAATCGCTAAAAACTATGGCGGCCCTAATTCCGGAAAATTTATCAATGGAGTATTGGGAACTGTTTATAAAGAAATAGAAGCTAGCAAAAAAACCAGTTAAAGTGTCCATATCTAATTTAGAAAAAACAATTGAATATAATTTTAAAGACCAATCTTTTTTGAAGGAGGCGATGACGCATCGCTCTTATTTAAATGAAAATACTGACTGGAAATTTCCTCATAACGAGAGATTGGAATTTTTAGGGGATGCTGTTTTGGAATTAGCCGTTACGGAAGAATTATTTAACCGCTTCCCAAATGACGACGAGGGCAAGCTGACCACCTTGAGGGCGGCTCTGGTTAATTATCAAATTCTTGCTCAAATAGGAAAAGAGATAATACTGGACAAAGAAATTTTACTGTCAAAAGGCGAGGCAAAAGACACGGGAAAGGCCCGAGATGTTATTATCGCCAACGCGATGGAAGCGCTCATTGGCGCGATTTATTTGGACTCGGATTATTCTCAAATTAAAAATTTTGTTAATAAATTTATTCTAATCAAAGTTGAAGAGGTTTTGCGCAACGGCTCTTATAAAGACGCCAAAAGCTTACTGCAAGAAAAAATGCAAAGCGAGAAAAAAATTACGCCGACTTATAAAAACCTGGAAGAAAGCGGGCCGGAACATCAAAAATTATTTAAAGTGGGAGTTTATTCGGAGGACGAATTTTTGGCTTCGGGAGAGGGTTATTCCAAACAGGAAGCGGAGGTGGAAGCCGCAAAAAAAGCCCTAAGAAGACATCCTTATTAAAGTTATCCACATGAACATTTAAATATGTTTCAGTATAATTAAATTAAATTATGAATAATATGCTTTTAGTGGTTCTTATCGCTGTCGTATCTATTTTTGCAATGAATTATTTGGCTCTTGCCGTTTTTCAGCAACCGACGCTTCCTCCGCCAGATGGCAATGTTCCGGCGCCAGTTAATGTTGGTCCGGGTTATCAAGTTAAAAGCGGAGATTTGGCGGTGAATAATTTTATAGCTAATGCTATTTCTTTAGGTGGCATCACTCGGTTAAGTTGGCCAACTGGAACCGGAGCCGCTTGCATATGGGAGGGAGTTAGGTGTTCTTGCAGGGACAACTCAAGCACTTTCACTGATTTAGCATTGACCATAGGAATGACTTGTAATGGTGGCCAAGTGACTAACTTTGAGATTATAGACATGCAAATTTCGTCTAAATCTAAGAGTTGTTCTTCTAAGCCACCGCCAGGTTGCACTCCGGGACTTTACACTTTTGAATAAATAGATTACCATAATCTAAAATTATGTTAGTTCTAAAACTGCAAAGAATTGGCAAAAAACACCAAGCTCACTTCCGTTTGGTGATTGGAGAAAAACGCACTAAATTAAACGGCAAACAACTGGAATACCTGGGCTGGTATAATCCAAAAACAGATAAAATGGAATTTAAAGGGGAAAGGGTTTTATATTGGCTGAAAAACGGAGCGCAAAAAACAGACACCGTCCATAATCTTCTTATTACGGCAAGTATTATAGAAGACAAAAAACGACCGGTACACGGACAGCCGAAGAAAGTTGAGAAAGGTTAAGACGATGGGATTGACTTCTTTAAAATTTTTAATATAATAGTATAGAAGCAGGAAAAGGTCGTTAGCAAGTAAAAAGTTGTTTTATCGCGATGAATACAAATACTGATAAAGAATTTTTAGATTTTTTGGTTAAGTCCATCGTTGACCATCCAGAAGAAGTTAAAGTGGACAGAGCAATAGATGAGCGAGGAGTTTTGCTTTCATTGTCAGTGAGCCCAAAGGATATGGGCCAAGTAATTGGCCGACAAGGTTCTACCGCAAGGTCCATCCGTTCTCTTTTGAGAATTGTTGGAATAAAGCATAATGCTCACGTTAACCTAAAAATTAACGAACCGGAAGGTTCTACTCACGGTTCTGAGCGCAATCCAGAATCAAGCTTCTAATAGCACATAAAAAATAAAACAAAAACGCCACAAAGATTTTTTGCGGCGTTTTTGTTTATAAATCCTAATTTATGAAATTCAATATAATCACAATTTTCCCAGAAATATTTTCAAGCTATTTTAATGAGTCCATTCTTAAACGCGCCCAAGAAAAAAAACTAATCAAAATTAACATCCACAACTTAAGGGACTTTGCCGAAGATAAGCATAAAAAAATTGACGATTCTCCTTATGGAGGCGGTCCGGGAATGGTGCTGAAAGTTGCTCCTGTTTATAGGGCGGTGCAAAATATAAAATACAAAAATAAAAAGAATAAAAGCAGGGTGATTTTGTTTTCAACTCGCGGAAAAACATTTAATCAAAAAACTGCTCAAGGATTGTCAAAATACGACCAGTTAATTTTAATTTGCGGACGCTATGAGGGGGTTGATGAAAGAGTTGCTAGATATATAGCCGATGAAGAAATATCCATAGGTGATTTTGTTTTGTTTGGGGGAGAAATACCGGCAATGATAGTTGTTGACGCGGTATCTCGTTTTATTCCAAAAGTATTGGGCAAAAAAGAATCGTTAGAAGCAGTCAAAGGTTCATATCCCGTTTATACCAGGCCCGAAATATTTAATAATTGGAAAGCGCCGAAAATCCTGCTTTCCGGTAATCACGATAAGATTAATAAATGGAGGAAAAGATTTTAGACAAGCTGTAGAAAAATAGTTTTCTCAAGAAAGAACCCGTTCCTAAAGGCACCGGCGGTTTCCGCCCCTGCGAGGCGGAACCGCCTATCGGCTCGGCTCGCCGCTTTTTGTTTTTAGATAAGTGTAACAAAAAGACCCTGCCGGCGCGGCCTCCGCCAATTGCCTCACGGAACGGGTTCTTTCTTTAATATTGGCAAACGGGTGACAGGAACATTGTTGAGAAAACCGTCTCGCAGGCCGAGCGGGCAGGTGCCCAGTGCTATTTTATAATTAACTTGTCTAAAATAGCGCTGGGCGAGCGAGGCCGAGAGCGAGCGCAAATTTCTCGCTGGGAAATTTGATAGCGTGTTTTCGAGACAATGCTCCTGTCAGGACCCGTTTTGTTGTATTAGGGGAAGTTAAACTAGTATTTACAAAAAATGGTTAATGTGATTATATATTAATGGTTTTTTGACAACTGCTTATTAGCCGGAAAGGAGGCTCAATGAATCTCTTGGGAGAATATCTGGAAGACATTAAAAAATGCGGAAACAGATTAACTCCGAAAGAAGAAAGGGAATTGTTAATGAAAATGGAAAGGGGACGCAAATCGCAATCAAAAATAGTTCAAAGAGAAGCGGCGGAAGCCAGACGCGTATTAATAGAACGCAATCTTTTTTTTGTTATAAGTATTGCAAAAAAATATTACGATTCCTATAATCCAATTCTTCATCTTGAAGATTTAATTAGCGCAGGAAGCATTGGTTTGATAACAGGAATAGACAGGTTTAGATATGGCAAGGGGGCTAATAAACTTTCTACTTATGCCATACATTGGATTTATAGAGAAATATTGGACTACATAAAAAAGTACGGGAGAACTATTCGCATACCCTTTAACGCAATTAATAAACAAATAAAATATTTGGCGGCCGTGAGGAAGATTCAGCATGAAACAAAAAACCAATCTAAGCCGGATACGGCTTCTATTGCAAAAGAAATGGGAGAAACTGTAAAGTCCGTAGAAAATATAGAATTAACGTTTAAAAGTTGTTGTTCAATAGACGAATATTGGAACGACCGTGATTGGGATACCGAAGGGGACGCAAATTGCAATACGATTGCAACTCAAAATGTAGTGGATGTAATTATTGGCAATTTAAGTCCCGGAGAGGCCTTTGTTATTCTGAACAGATTCGGTCTTAACTATCACCAATCCATATTTAAAAAACTGGATAAAAAAGCGGGAACAAATTCGGAGGAAAATTATTTTTATAAGAAATGGGGAAAGCTTCAATCAAAAGATAGAATCTGCACCTTAAGGGACATCGGGGATGTATTAGAACTATCAAGAGAAAGGATTAGACAAATAGAATTTAAAGCTAAAAGAAAATTACAAAATTGCTTAAAGCTCAAACAAATCCTACAAGCGCAGGATTGACATTTGAGCTTTATTTTTTTATAATGGCATTATTCCGTAGACAGCGGGTGATAAGCTCCTCCGAGCTTACCGAAGCAACCCGCCGAGGACGCTTTTTTGTCTACGGCCCGAAAGGTCGTTTTTCTTTTTCAAAAGAAAAAGAACCCAGAGTCGCGTCAAGGGGTTACGATAAGTGAATATGCTTACAAAACAACAGAAAATTAAACAGGTTGAGGAAGGTGTTGCTGAAATCAAAAATAGCAAGACCATTTTATTTGCGGATTTTACCGGCATTTCAACTTCCGAATTAAGAAATTTGCGCTTGATGCTGAAAGAAGTTGGCGGGAAGTTTAAGGTGATTAAAAAAAGATTACTGAAGATTGCCTTGCGAAAATCAGAAAAGGACTCCGACCCGACTCAATTTAAAAGCCAAGTCGGCGCCATCTTGTTATCTAAAGATATATTTTCTGCGGCCGGTAATTTGTACAAATTCGTTAAAGAACTGGCTAAAACAAAAAAGGACCTAAAAATATTAGGCGGCTTTAATCTTCCGGAAAATAAAAATATAACTTCCGAAGAATTTGTAAAAATAGCGAAATTACCGCCCAGGGAAATATTGCTGACGCAGATAGCGATTATGCTTACCATGCCTGTTAAAAAAATAATGATTGCGTTAAATGAGGTCGGAAAAACGCAAAAATCAAATTAAAAAATATGGAAAAATTTCAAGATTTATTGTCTAAAATAGAACAAATGAACGCTTTAGAATTATCTGAATTGGTAAAAGCTATGGAAGAGAAATTTAACATCTCTGCTTCCGTGCCGGTAGCTGTAGCCGGGGGAGCCGGTAGCGGTGAAGCGATAGCTGAAGAAAAAACCGCCTGGAGTGTCTTATTAAAGGAAAGCGGAACGCAAAAAATACAAGTCATTAAAGCCGTTAAAGAAGCTACTGGTCTTGGACTGCAAGAATCTAAAACCATCGTTGACGGAGCGCCGAAAGTAGTTAAAGAAGGACTAAAGAAAGAAGAGGCGGAAGAATTAAAGAAAAAATTAGAAGCGGCCGGCGCCACAGTGGAATTACAATAAAAAAATCCCGCTTATAGCGGGAGAGCGCGCATAGCTCCCTCCTTCGCCCTATTTCATAGGGCTTCGGATGGGCAAGTATCTTTGTGCAAAGAAATCTTGCTCTTCCGAAGCTTTGTGAAACACAAAGCGTAGGAGAGCGCGCATAGCTCAGTGGCAGAGCACTGCATTCACATTGCAGGGGCCGTTGGTTCAATCCCAACTGCGCGCACTATATCAAATCCTTTCTGAATTCATATCCCCACTGCGTAAATCCACAACGCTCGTAAATTCTATGAACATTTTCGTTCTCAAATCTGCTGGTTTGGATTATTTTATAGCAACCTCTCGCCCGGGCTTCTTTTTCTATCTCATCCTCTAATTGAGTGGCAAGGCCTCTTTTGCGATAATTAGGGTCAACAAAAACATCTTCAATATAAGCGTAAGGATTGCTATGAAGATCATTGTATATGAAATACACTCTAGCTCGAGCTATTTCTTTGACGCCATCGCTAATAGACAATTTAATTCCCTGTGTAATAATTTTACTTTTTTGCATTCCCATATATTCTCCCTTTCAAAGTAGTGAGCTTTCAAGAAAATAACAAATTTTCGAGTTATCCACAAGACCGTCCTATTGACCACCAAAGCGGCTAGTTTATTATTAAAAGTAGCGGTTAGTGGGGAATTGTGGAAAAGTATGGGGAAAACTAGTTGGTCTGGGGATAACTCGTAAAATCCTATGTTTATTGGAGAATATCAACACAATATAGATGAAAAGGGGAGAATGGCGGTGCCGGTCAAATTTCGTTCGCAAATTGGCAAAGGCGCGATAGTAACCCGCGGATTAGACCACTGTCTATTTATATTCACGGAAAACGAGTGGCAAGAATTAGCAAAAAAATTAGTGGCTCTGCCATTGGCGCAGTCCAACTCGCGGGCATTCGCTCGTTTGATGTTAGCGGGCGCGATGGAGGTTGAATTAGATAATCAGGGAAGAATTCTCTTGCCCGATTATTTAAGGCAATATGCCGGCTTAAAAAAACAAACAGTGGTCGCTGGAGTTTATAACCGCATAGAAATTTGGGATGAAAACGCTTGGCAACAATACAAATCTAAGACCGAATCCAATTCTGACGAAATCGCGGAAAAATTGTCCGAATTAGGAATATAAAATGACAAGCCACCTGCCGGTTCTTTTGAATGAAGCAATGGCCCTTTTAGAGCCGAAGTTGGGAGAAACTTTTATTGATTGCACTTTTGGCGGAGGAGGACATTCAAAAAAAATATTGGAGAAAATCGGAAAGGACGGGAAATTACTAGCCATTGACTGGAACTTAGAAGCGATAAATTTATGTAAATCATACGCTAAAGAATTTAGTCACGTTGAGTGCCTCAACGCAAATTTCGCGGACCTAGCGCACATCGCTAAAAAAATTAATTTTCCTAAAGCTGACGGGCTGTTGATTGATTTGGGAATTTCATCCGATGAATTGGAAAATTCCGGAAGGGGATTCAGTTTCCAAAAAAATGAGCCGCTCTTTATGACTTTTAGCAACGAGCAAAAACCGGTCAAAACAATTCTCAAAGAATTAAGAGTAAAAGAACTGGAAAAAGTGATTAGGGACTTTGGGGAAGAAAGATTTGCCGGAAAAATCGCGGCGACTATTAAAGAGGCCTTGAAAAAGCGTCCGATAGAGACCACCCTGGATTTGGTTTCAATAATTATTAAAGCCACTCCGCCTTATTATCATCATCAGCGAATCCACCCCGCCACCAAAACTTTCATGGCTTTGAGAATTTACGCCAATAAAGAATTAGAAAATTTGGAGAAAATTTTAATGGAATTAAAACACGTGATGAATACCGGAGGCAGAATAGCGATTATATCCTTTCACTCGCTGGAAGACCGTTTGGTTAAAAATTATTTTAGAAATTTACATAAAGAAAACCATGCGGAATTATTAACAAAAAAGCCGATAACGCCGTCTTTAGGGGAAATACAACTAAATCCGAGAGCGAGGTCAGCAAAGTTAAGAGGAGTAAAAATCAATGACAATCGCTAGAAACAAAAATAAGAAAATAAGGAAATGGATTATAATCGCCGGTTTCGCGCTGATAATTTTTACCCTCAGCAATGTCTTTGTTTATAATAAAATAGTGAACTTGCAGCATCTTATAACCATTCAGACAAAAGACCTGGAGGGCCTTAAATTGGCGGATGCCGACCTTAAAAACAAACTTTATCAAATTTTAGACCTAAAAAATTTAAGCGAGTTGGCAAAAGACCTGGGGATGATTAAAATAAAAAATCCGGAGTTTTTAGAAATCAATGAATCGGTTTCATTTTACAATACTAATAACTAGCGTTTTAAGCGCTTATTTTTTTTTAATTCTTAATATTTATAATTTACAGATTCGGAATGGGCAATACTATTCCGAAAAAGCGCAGTCGCAATACCGCCTTTCAGGGTTTTTGGAACCGCACCGAGGCCTTATTTATTTTTCTGACAAAAATAATAATCGCATCCCCGCGGTGATTAACAAGTCCCACCAAACTATTTTTGCGGTCCCCAAAGAAATTGAGGACGTTGACAAAACAATAGAAAATTTAGGTCCGATATTAAATATTGACCAAGAGCAATTAAGAAATAAAATAACCCAAAATAATTTATACGAGCCGTTATTAAGAAAAGCCGGTCCGGAACAAATATCTAAAATTAACGAGTCCCCGATAAAAGGAATTTATATTGACGACCAAGAATGGCGCTACTATCCTTTCGGAGAACTTGCGTCTCAAGTGTTGGGATTTTTGGGCTATAACGACCAAAGTAATTTGGCCAGCGGGCAATATGGAATAGAAAAAAGATTTAACGACTTATTAGGCGGCAAGCCCGGCATAATTGAAAACGGAAAAGCCACAAAACCAATTAGAGGCGATGACATAGTATTAACAATAGACCGCAATATCCAAATAGAAATTGAGAGCAAGCTAAAAGAATTAGTAGAAAAACACAGCGCCGTTGGCGGGACCATCATAGCGCAGGAATCACAAACGGGAAAAATTATCGCTCTAGCCAATTATCCGACCTTTGATTTAAATAACTATTCAACATACGACATCGCAACTTTTATAAATCCGGCGGTCCAGTCCGTTTATGAACCCGGCTCCGTATTTAAAGTGATAACTATGTCCGCGGGATTAGACAGTAAAAAAATAACTCCGAAAACCACATATTATGATTCCGGAGCGATAACTTTTTCAGACGGAAAGAAAATTAAAAATTGGGATTTAAAAGCCCATGGTCAAATAAATATGAGCGAAGTCATAGAACAATCCATTAACACCGGCAGCGCTTTTGTTGAAAGCCAGATAGGACACAAGGCATTTTATGATTATCTTGATAAGTTTGGTTTTAACGATTTGACTCAAATTGAACTCCCGGGAGAAGTCAGCGGCAATATAAAAAATATAAAAACCAAAAACGCCGGCATTGATTTTGCGGCCGCGTCATTTGGCCAGGGCATATCGGTAACGCCAATGCAATTAATCGCCGCGGTGTCAGCCATAGCCAATGGGGGAAAATTGATGATGCCCTATATAACTACTAGTCAAGAACCCCAAGAAATCAGGCAGGTTATATCTTCGGACGCGGCCAAAGAAATGACAAAAATGATGGTATCGGCGGTAAATAAAGCAACGGTGGCTCAAATACCAGGATATAATGTCGCCGGCAAGACGGGCACGGCCCAAGTTCCCGACTTCAAACACGGCGGCTACACAACGGATGTGATTAACAGTTATATCGGTTTTGTCCCGGCTTTTGATTCAAAATTTATTATTTTAATAAAACTGGATAAACCGCTTGGGGCGCCATTAGCGGGCGCAACGGTTGTACCCGCATTTCGCGAATTAGCGAAGTTTATACTAAACTACTATAATATACCCCCAGATGATCTCAACTCTTAAAAAGGTCTTAAAAAAATTAGCGATATTTACCATAAAAAAATACCAGCCGGGAGTAATTATTATTACCGGCAGTGTCGGCAAAACCTCCACCAAAGAAGCGATTTATACTCTTTTAAGAAATGTGAGAAGGGTCAGATCCGCCAGCGGAAATTTCAACAATGAATTGGGGGTACCGCTGACTATTCTCGGACCATGGACGGAAATTAAAGGAATATTTTTTTGGCCCAAAGTAATCTTCTATGCTGTTTTTAATTTAATTTTTTCAAAACAATATCCGGAAATTTTAATTTTAGAATATGCCGCTGACAAACCGGGAGACATAAGATATTTACTGGAAATAGCCAAACCGCAAATCAGTATAGTTACCGCGGTAGGCGAAATACCGGTTCATGTTGAATTTTATCCTAATCCAGACGCGGTAGCTGAAGAAAAAAGTAAAATTATTGAGGCCTTGCTTCCCATAGGACTCGGAATTTTAAATTTTGACGATGAAACGGTTATGGAAATGAAAGAGAAGACCCGAGCGCGCATTATAACTTTTGGATTTAAAGAGGGGGCGGATGTGCGCGTTAGCGACCTGGAAAATCAAAGTGAGGAATTAATAAATGGTTTCCACAAGCCGGTAGGCATTACTTTTAAATTAGAATATGCCGGTAATTTTGCTCATATTAAATTAGACGGGGTCTTCGGCAAAGCCCAGGCCTACGCTATTGCCGCCGCCGCATGCGTAGGCGTGTCTTTCGGTTTACAGCTAACAAGAATTACCGAAGAAATGCAATATTACCAGGCGCCCAAAAGAAGATTAAAACTTTTAGCGGGCGTTAAGGGGTCTTTTATTTTAGATGACAGTTATAACGCGTCGCCGCTTTCCATGCGCGCCACAATAGATACCGTAAAAGATTTAAAATCTAAACGTAAAATAGGAGTGCTTGGAGACATGCTAGAGCTGGGGCCATATTCCATGGAAGCTCATGAAGAAATCGGATATTTAGCAAGAAAGGTCTTTGATATATTAATAACTATCGGCCCCAGAGCCAAACTGATAGCTGACGGCGCAATTTTAAATGGATTTGACAAAAGCAAGGTTTTTAGTTTTGATAATGCGGAGCAGGCGAAAATAGAAACGCAGAATATTATTCAAAAAGGGGATTTGATTCTGGTAAAGGGATCAAATTCAATGCAATTGGATAAAATAGTAGAAGAAATAAGGCATAGAGTCGCTCCTATCGTCTAGTCCGGCAGGACGCGTCCCTCTCACGGACGAAACTCGGGTTCAAATCCCGATGGGAGCACAAAAAGAGGCCCCCTAATAAGGGGCCTCGGTCACGAGAATCAGCGTTTTGCTCCACTCAAGCGGTCTTTTCCAAGACCGACCCTTGAGATGGAACAAATCGCCCGGGTCAGTTGAAAGAGGGCGAATGCGCTCGTTCAACAATCCGGCAACTTGGCCTGCCGCAACGACAAGCTCGGAACAGAACCACTCTTCTCCGGCATATAACTCATCAAGTCGCAATTCCCCTGAAACATCCGAAATAATCGGAGTTACGAAGGGAAGTTTGATGAGATACCGAAATTGAGCGTAGGGCTTGCCTGCCTGCGCTTCGGCAAAGCGAGTAAGACGCTCCGACGACTCCAGGGAAAGGGGCTCGGCGACTTGCCTAACCCAAATCCTTTCCGTTCCAAAAGCGAAGTATTCTTCCAGCTTGAATAACTGGACAACAGCGCCTTTTTGGGCGCTCAATACCCTCAACTCGCTATTGCCGTCTCTAACGACAATAACAGCGTGAGTGCAATACTCGCCAGTCATCAGCTTGAAGAAACATCTTGTGGGCATGTTTTTGGAAGAACAAATCCAGATGTCGCCGGGTTGGGGAGTGTAGTTCTTCCAACCGCGAAGTTTCGCGGAACGCGGGGCATTCGGACATCGCTCAACAAGAAACGAGCCGTCAACAACCTCGGTTTTGACTCCCTGTCCGAAAGCCGTGCCCGCCATAGCGAACAAAACGCAGACCAGACAAAAAAACGCTTTCATTTTTTACTCCTTTTAGAGTTGTCAAAGCGAGGATAAACTGCGCTAATTATATCATACTTTTGTGTTTTTGTCAATCTATCGCACGCTAGACAAACGCCCTCAATTTATTGCTAAATATATTATGGTCAAAAATCACTGCCTGACAATATTATTTGGATTTTCAATTATTATTATGATAATCGGATTCTCGTTGTTTTATGTGCGTTTATTAGATACAAACAATCTGCTGATTATACATTTTGAAAGTTTGAAGGGAGCGGATTTTTTAGGCACAAAAAATCACGTCTTAGGAATATTACTCTCGGGGCTGGCCATAAATATCATTAATTTTTTTGTATCCGTCATTTTATACAATCGCAGAAAATTATTCAGCTATCTGGTGGCTATTATGAATGTTCTGTTTTCTCTATTGATTTTATTAACAATTGTTGTTATCATATCCATTAACTAAACAATATGTTTGCAGTTATTGAGACCGGCGGAAAACAATATACGGTTGAGCCGGGGAAAAAAATAAAAATAGAAAAAGTAGCCGTTGAAAATGACAGCTTGGTTTTTGATAAGGTCTTATTGAAAAGCGACGGGGAAAATATTACCGTTGGCGCTCCGCACATACCAGGCGCTCAAGTGTCGGCAAAAGTTATTAAACAAGGAAGAAATAAGAAGATTATTGTTTTTAAGTATCATTCAAAAACCCGCTATCGCAAAAAGAAGGGACACCGCCAGCACTTCACGGAAGTGGAGATAGTATCAATAGATTAATCTAATAACCAATAAAATCCCAAATCCCAATGACCAAATCCCAATATTAAGTATTATAATTTGGGATTTGGGGCTTTGTTGGGATTTGGAACTTGGTGCTTGGGGTTTTATTCAATTCCTATTATCCAAAGCCCCTCCCAGCGTATCTTCATCAGCAAATTCTATTTCTCCGCCAGTCGGTATTCCACGGCCAAGGCGGGTAATCTTTTTTGAACAAGAACGCAATTCTTGAGCTATTAGAGACGCGTTTAAATCGCCGTAAGTCGTAGGATTGATTGCTAATATAATTTCCGCAAAAGACCCTTTGGACTTTAAATAATTCAATTTCATTTTTTGTTCCGGATTAAAAATGCCTGACTTATCCAATTCGCCTAAAACCAAATAAATGCCGTTGTATTTTTTTGTTTTTTCTAAAGAAATTAAGTCCGTCTCTTTCTCAATAATAGCCACGACATCTTGACGGCGATTTTTATCGGAACAAATGGGACATTGAACATTACAAATAAAAAAACAATTTGGACAACGCCGCAATTCCTTCAGGCCGTTCACGGCATTGGATATTTCCGCTAAAGAGCCCTTGCCTAAATTCACCAAATAAAAAGCTAATCTTGTAGCTTGCCGAGGGCCGATAGAAGGAAGCGTGGAAAATACTTTAGTAAATTGCTTAATTGACTCTGGAGTCATGATGAATTTTAATGTAATTTATCAATATTGCGAAAACTGACTTTTTCTTGGTCAAATTTTAATCTTACGGCACCTAAAGGACCGTTTCTGTGTTTGGCGATAATTATTTCAGCGGAATTTTGCTCTTCTGAATCGGAATTAAGCTTGTCTCTATCTTTACGATAAATAAACAAAACCACATCCGCATCTTGTTCAATAGAACCAGATTCTCTTAAGTCAGAAAGCCGCGGAATTTTAACCTCTCTTTGGTCAACCGATCTGGATAATTGAGATAAAGCTAAAACTGGAACGCCTAATTCACGAGCAAGTCCTTTCAGCGCGCGCGATATTTCGGTAACTTGCTGAACAACATTGTCAGAAGAGGTTCTGGGATGAATCAATTGTAAATAATCAACAATAACAAGATCTAATCCATGCTCAATTTGCAAACGCCTTGCCATAGATTTCATCTGTAAAACTGTTATGCCGGGAGTATCGTCAATAAAAAGAGGAATATGATGCAACGAGTCAAGCGCGTGCTGAATAAGAGCGAAATCGGTGTCATCAGTTAATCTTCCCGTTCTTAACTTCCATAAAGGCACTTGCGCTTCGGAAGCAATAAAACGATCTACTAACTGCTCCTTGGACATTTCTAGTGAAAAAATTCCGACGGATTTTTTTTCTTTAGTCGCCACATAACGCGCGATATCCAAAGCAAAAGCTGTTTTTCCCAAAGAAGGTCTGGCGCCTAAAATAATTAAATCGGATTTCTGCAGTCCCGACAAATAAGAATCTAAATCAGTAAATCCCGTGCTTATACCCCTCAACCTTCCCTCACCGCGATGCAAACTCTCTATTCTTTCATAAGCCGCATCTAATTCTTCTTTTAATTGAATAAATTTCTGGCGAAGCGAACGCTGGGATATGGAAAATATTTTTTGCTCAATAACATCTAAAACAATTTCTATATCGTCTCCGGGCGCAAAAGCCTTTTCGGCTATTTCTGCCGAAATATTTATCAAATCGCGCAAAATCTTTTTTTCCTTAACAATATTAGCATAATGGGCGATATGAGAAGATGTCGGCACCTTCTCTATTAAATCCGTTATATAAACAGAACCGCCAATATCTTTTAAAATATTTTTTTCTTTCAGTTCATTTGAAACGCTTAAAATATCTATGGGCTGATGCTTTTCAAAAAGGTTTAAAATTGTCTCAAAAATTTTGCTATTAGTAGGCTTATAAAAATCCGCAGGCGTCAAAATATCCGTTATTTTAATAACGGCGTCCTTATCAATCATCAATGCGCCGAGAACAGATTCTTCGGCTTCAAGATTTTGCGGCGGTAATTTTAACATGGTTTATAAAATGGACCGGCTGGCGTGTCCTCAACATTATAACCCAAAGATTCAATTCTTCTTCTTAATAAATCTGATTCATTGAATTTTTTTTGCATTCTTAATTTTTCTCTCTCTTTTATTAATTTTTTTGCTTCCATGGGGATGACTGGTTTTTTTATTATTAGGCCAAATAAATTTAATTTTTCAGTAATCCAATTTTTTAAATATTGGGCCTCTGCCTTATTTAATTTCCAAATCTTATCTTGATAATCATTTATTAACTTAAACACTGCGGCTAGGGCTTGGGGGGTATTAAAATCATCATTCATGCTTTCAATAAATTCGTTTTCGTAATCACCCGCAGAAATATTTATTTCCCCGCCATTTTTCAATTTTATAAGATTTAATTTTCCCAAAAAATCCTCAATCGTACCCATTGAACTTACAACCTGCCTCACAACGGCATCATTGTAATTAATAGGGGAGCGATAATGAGAGCTTATAATTAAAAATCTCAAAACATTTGCGGAAAATTTTCCCAAAAAATCTTTTATAGTAATAAAATTGTTCAAGCTTTTTGACATTTTCTCTCCATCAACAAGCAGGAATCCGGAATGCATCCATATCCTTACAAAAGGTTTCTTTCCAGAAACCGATTCTTGCTGGGCTATTTCTGATTCGTGATGAGGAAATTTTAAATCTAAACCTCCGCCGTGCAGGTCATATTGTTGCCCAAATATCTTCTCGGTAATCGCTGTGTCTTCTATATGCCATCCGGGACGGCCCACGCCCCATGGACTTGGCCAAGATAATTCTTCTTTACCAAATTTCCATAAAGCAAAATCTATCGGGTCCTTTTTTTCAGAATCAAGTTCTATACGCCAACCGGGACGCAGTTCATCCAAATTTTGTTTTGATAATTTTCCATAATCGGAAAATTTTTTAATATCAAAATAAATTCCAGATGATGTTTTGTAAGCAAAGTTTTTATCCAATAAACGCTGAATTTGATTTTGGATTTCTTTTATAAATGAACTGGCGCGAGCTCTTTTGCTAACACTTGTAACCTTGATTGCTTTCATATCCTTTAAAAATTCTCTTTCAAACCTCTTCGCAATTATTTGGGGAGTTGTTTTCTCATTAACGGCGCGAACAATAATTTTATCATCAACATCTGTAATATTTTCTAAGTAAAACACATCATAACCAGCGCTCCTTAAATAACGCGCAATCACATCAAAAGCCACCTCGGTTCTAGCATGCCCCAGATGTGCGTAATCATAAACCGTAGGACCGCAAACAAACATTTTGATTTGTTTATCGGTTTTTTTAAGCTCAACCTTGCGTTCCGAAAGAGTATCGTAAATTCTCACCATATAAATAATTTAATACTTTGCGCCGTTGTTAGCAACAAAACTTGACAGAATTTTAAATTAGTTTATAATTCAGCTCAATGGAGGAAGATAAAAATAATCTTGCAGAAGAATATCTCAATGGCTGGAAGCGAGCGAAGGCGGATTTGATAAACTACAAAAAAGATGAGGCGAAAAGATTTGAAGATATTGTAAAATTTGGAAATGAATTATTAATGCACGATTTAATAACTACATTAGACGCTTTTAATCTTGCTGTTGCCTCTCTAAAAAAAAATGGGACGAATGACGAAGGAATTCGCATGATTAAAACCCAACTGGAAGACGCTCTGAAACGGCACGGATTGGAAAAATTAATTGTATCAGTCGGCCAACAGTTTGACCCAACACTGCAGGAAGCGATAGCGGAAGTAGAAATTTCCCCGACCAGCTCACCGCAGATAAATTCAGGACAGATTGTTGAAGAAGTGGAAGCCGGATACACTCTGAACGGAAAACTTATTAGGCCGGCAAGAGTAAAAGTCGCGAAATAAATTTTAAATAATAAAAAATAAAAAATTATGAGTAAAATATTAGGAATAGATTTAGGAACAACTAATTCGGCAATGGCCATTATGGAAGGCGGCCAACCAAAAATTCTTGAAAACCACGAAGGCAACAGAACAACTCCGTCAATTGTTGCTGTAAGCAAAAACAATGAACGCCTTACGGGCTTATTGGCAAAAAGACAATCGGTAACTAATCCCCAAAATACTGTTTTTTCTGTAAAACGGCTCATTGGCCGTAAATTTGCCGACCAAGAAGTGCAAAACGATAAAAAATGGCTTCCTTATGAGATAAAACAATCTAATAACGGTGGCATTGAAGTTAAAATGGGGGATAAGTGGCATACGCCAGAAGAAATATCGGCACTGATTTTAAGCAAATTAAAAGCTGACGCTGAAGCTAAATTGGGAGAAAAAATAGAAGAAGCAATCATCACGGTTCCGGCTTATTTTGACGACAACCAAAGGCAGGCGACAAAAAATGCCGGAGAAATAGCGGGATTAAAAGTTTCAAGAATATTAAATGAACCAACTGCCGCCGCTTTGGCTTACGGTTTGAATAAACAAAAAAATGACAAATTTGTCGTCTATGATTTCGGCGGGGGG
>CAYIII010000001.1:66313-75933 GCA_964363475.1 uncultured Candidatus Saccharibacteria bacterium | reverse complement strand
CGCTGGAGAAAATCAACCACGTACTTTCGAGACAAACACCAGACAGGACCCCCCCCTTTTCTTTTTATATGAGCCGTAACAGGTTGAGGAGAGGAAGAAGGAAAGGCCAGTTTTCCACTAATTTATTTTCTCTTTTTAATCTATAATTAAATTATGACCATGGGGCTAAAGCATAAAATGGGCCTGGGGTTTTTTGTGGTCGCGTCATTATTTTTAGCGCTTGTTTTATTTGGCAATTTTTTTGTTAAGCCAAAAGCCCCGTTATTAAGTGGCATTGCAACCGTTAAGGATATGAAAAATGGGGATTTGCAAATAATAGAAGAGCCCACTCGCTACGTTAATAACGCAAATGTCTTTACTTCTTCAAATGGAGAAAATCTGACTCGCGGCTTGGCTACCAAAATAAGCCAAATGATAATAGAAAAAAATCCCAACGGCCCGCAAATGGCCAATCAAGAAAGAACGCTGTCTGTCTTATCCACGGAAAATTTTGTTCAAAATGCCGTTGGCGATGCTTTGAAAAATTTTGATGCGTCTTATTTTCAGCCCGAAATCCCAAAATCCGATATAAAAGTTGGGGAAAATAAAGATTACTTCAAAAATTTCCAGGACATCATTCAAAAAAACTTCGCCAATTTAACTTTAAAATGGGAAAACGCGAAAAATAATAATTTTGACCAATTGATTGGGGCTTACAATAAAACCATTGATGAATTTTATAAGTTGTTGACACCGGAAAATCTGGCCTACATACATCAAAAAGAAATTAGCTTGCTTACCGGACAAAAAAGAATTGCCGAAACGCTTAAGGACTACGAAGCCGACCCTATGCAAGCCCTATTAGCCCTGCAATATTCAGAAACCATAAACAAAGAATTTGAAAAGTTAAAGGCGGAGATTGCAAAAGAAAACAAATGATAAAACTAATTTATAAATTATTATTAATAATGACGGTTTTAATCGCTTTTTCCGCAAAAGCTCAAATTCTTACATTTGAAACAAATCCAGCACTACTTGGAGCAGAAATTACGACTGCTAGCGCCGCCACCACTCAAACTTCGCTGGAAATAGCTAAAAAAATATTTACCGCCTCGTTAGAATTATTAAAAAAACGCTTGTTAGATATGACCGTTGACCAAACCGTCAATTGGATTCAAGGCGGTGGAGAGCCATTATTTATTACCGACTGGAGAGCGTATTTCAATGATGTGGCAAATATCGCGGGAGGGGACTTGATTCAAGAATTAGGAGCGGGTTTTTTATGCCGTCCTTTCGGCGTTCAACTGCAGTTAGCAGTTCAACAACCGCCAAGATTTACCCGAGTCATTACCTGCACATTGGACCAGGTAGTAAATAATGTTCTTAACTTCTATGAGGACTTCCGCTCGGGAGGATTTATCGCTTACAGAGAGCTTTGGCAACCGCAAAATAATTTTTATGGGGCGGTAATGATGGCATTAGAAGAAAAAGAAAATAGAGTTGCCAGCGCGCTCTATGCCTCCGCGCAGGAAGCCCTTGCCGGCAACGGAATTTTAGGAACAAGAAAATGCTATCCAAAGCCAGGATTCCCGGTTCAAGAAGGAATATCTTTTGAAGCCCAGGCCAAGAGAAATCCTTACGGTTTCTACTGTTTCATAACCACTCCCGGCTCACAAGTAGGGGCGCTAGTGGCAAAAGCAATCGGGTCAGACATTGATTACATTATTAATTCCGAGGACTTAGCCGCTTATGTAGCGGCTATAAGCGATGCCTTAATAAACAGATTGGTTCGTGAGGGCGTGGGCGGGTTGAGGGGATTGGCGGTTGACAACTTGCCTTCTTCCCGAGGATATATTGCTGATAATCAACCAGACAATCAGCCATGCGCCGGATTAAGAGGCGAAACACTCAGAAGCTGTCAAAATTTTGTCGGTTCTTCAACTAATAATTTTGGGGAGAATCAAAAAAACTACATTGACCAAATTAATTTGACTCTTGCGCCACTGCAATCGGCAGAAAATAATTTACAGCAATCTATAAATCTGCAAAGAACGTTAATTAATAAATTAACTGAATTAAAATTGTGCCAAACCAACAGAGGCGTCTCGGGAAAAGAAGCGACTGTGGCTGAATTGGAAACCGAACAAAAGAAAATTGACCAAATGACCGCCGACTTAGGTTCTCTCCAGAACGCTTCCGTTCCACTCTTAAACGCAAAACTGCATATAGAAAATTTGCCGTCAGGCAATGTTTACGACCTTAATGCCGCATTTAACGAAATAAGAAAATTATTAAATCCGATTAAGGCCAATGAAGCCGAATCCATTGCTAAAAAAGAATTAAGCGATACCCAAACCAGAGTCGCGCCAAGGACTCTCCAAGTTCAACAATCCATAAACACATGCGGCTCCTCTTAACAATAATAATTGCGTTAATTTTTATCGTTCTGCCAACTACCAATGCTCAAGTTGGCTCTGCCATTAGCACTGCCGTTGGTACCGCCATTGGTACTGGCATTGGCTCTGGAGCTGCAAACGCAGTAGGAGGAACGACTTTGATTAATTGGATAGCTGATAAAGCGATCTTTAAGCCGATAATGATTACTAACCAAATAATAGGTTTTATTGGCGCTATTTTTATAACTTTAGCCGGGCTGTTAATACAATTTGGCTTGGTTTTAAATACCGCCATAATGAACAGCGAAGTGGTGTTGATTGGCTGGCGATTAGTGCGGGACGTAACTAATTTGGGATTTGTCATAGGAATTATTGTTATCGCCTTCAGCACAATGTTGCGCATAGAAAATTACGCAATGAAAAAAACCCTGGCAAAATTAATTGCCGCCGCCTTGCTGGTTAATTTTAGCTTGACGATTGCCGGCGTATTCATTGACTCTTCTCATATATTTACGAATTTCTTTATTTCTAAATCCATCGGAGGCGGGTATCAAAATGGCTTGAGCATAAATGGATTAGAAAAATTTTCAGAAAACTTGGCGTTTGCTTTCAGTCCGCAAAAACTTTTACAAGTCAACGCTGAAAGTCTTAATACTTTTACGGGTCTCGCCTCAACCACGGCCGGGCTTTTAAGCTTAGTCGCCAGCACTTTTTTCGTTACTTTATTCACAATATTTGCCGCCGAAGGAATGTTAGCCGTAGCGCTGATGATTTTATATCGGTATATTGTGCTAAGCATACTTTTAATAATTATGCCCATGGCGCTTTTGCTGTGGGTTTTTCCGGGCCTGACAAGGCATTGGAAGGCGTGGTGGTCAAAATTTATAGAGCAAATCCTTTTCCTTCCCATAAGCACTTTCTTTATTTATCTGTCAATTTTAATGGTCAGCGTCAAAGCTAATTCGCCAACATCGCCTCAAAATTTGGCCTTTCAAATTAATGAAACGTCGGGGCAAGCGTTTGCCCAGTTCTTAAATGTTATGAGCACTCCTTTCTCAAACATTGGCCAAATGATAGTTGTTCTAGGATTGTTAATCGGCGGTCTTTTTACGGCTAAAAAATTAGGCGCGGTGGGAGCAGATACGGCCATTGCCACCGCAACTAACATGAGAAATTGGATGCTAAACCAAACAGGAAAAAGAATTGCCGGACAAACAGGGTTAAAAGCCGCTCAACTACTGGGAGATTCCGCCTCTAAAATTAGAGGAGCATTTATGGGAGGCGCAGCCGCTAAGAAATTAAAAGGCACGGCCGGTGAAAAAATAACTAAAACCCCAACAGAGCAAAAAAGCGACTTCATAAAAGAATTTAGTTCTATGCCTCTTGAAAAGAGAATGCAAACGGCGCGCCTTAAAAGCACGATGAATGACCCCGCGCAAGCCGCGGCCATGGCAATTATTTTAGCGCAAAAAGACGAGATTGACTCTCTAATTCCCAAAGAACAGCTTGAAGGTAAAACAGAGCAAGAAAGAAGGAAAATGATAAACGACGCTTTTGAGCCCTTTAAACAGGCGGCAATTAAAAGTGGCGATAAAAGTATTCTTAAATTTATGCCCGATTTAGCTAATGACTTTGGCATGGACATAAACCTTATAATGTCGCAATTCAATAAACCGGAAGATGTTGACAAGATAAACTATAGGTCCTTGGAAAATATAGATGTGGTAACAAGATTAAGCGAAGGCCATATCAACAGATTGGGCGCGTATGGAAACGACAAACAAAGAGGAGCGGTAATCAGCTCTATTTCAGATAATATAGAGAAACCGGATGTCCGAGAAAAAGCTAAATTAGAGTCCTTTGTAAAAATAATGAGGACTGATTTGTCCGGCGGATGGATAGGAAATTCTAAACTTGATGAGCTGGTAAAGAAAATTAGACCGACGTTGCAGCAGAAAGTCAAAATAATAGGTACCGACGGGGCATCCGCTATACTCACCGCGCTCCCTCCGCCAGCCGGCAGACCGCCATTACAACCCGATATCTCTCCGCCCCGACCGCCAAGGCCGCCCATTCCTCCAGGCATGCACTGGTTCGTTCCGCCGCCATCTCCACCAACCGGCGGAACGCCCAAATCTCCCGATAAAACATTATAATACTTATATGCTAGACACTGAACATATAAAAAACTTAAGTTTGGTATTCAAAAGCTTGCCGGAGCGCATTAAAGAATGGCTCGTTTCTCCAAAGGCCCGAGAAGAGTTTGCCGACATCATTTCTTCTTTCAACCTCAAAGAAGAGCAGGAATTAATATTATCAAGAACTTTATTAAGTTTAATTACGCAATACTTAAAACCCGAAAGCTTCGTCAATGAAACAGCCGCGAACCTACAAATTGACGAACCTACGGCCAAAAATATCGCTGAGTCCATAGAAAAAAAAATGTTGGCGCCTATTGCCGATGATTTATTGGTAATTGGAATAGACATCAAGCTGTTACGATTTAATGCTCCGACTCCAATAAATAGGTCCTTCGGCGCGGCTTCCGCCTTCGCCAAGGCTACGGCGGACAAGCAGAGCAGGCAGGATAAACCCTTCGCTACAACTCCCGCCGAAAATAAACCCTTTGTTTTACATGAAGAAAAGGACTTAAAGCCAGTAGCAGAGACATCGGGAACGGGAGCATCATTTATTTTCAAGGGTCTCCCCAACGCTCTTCCAAAAACCTCGGAAGCCACTAAAGTAACTATTGAACGAGTAGTCCATTATAGTAATTTTCGCACATCCCTTAGCCACGCCCCGCTTAAATATCATCAAAAGATTAGGGTTCCCAAGTCAAAATGGTTCGTATAACTCTTAAATCCCAAGCGCCAATGCCCAAATCACAACAAATGACCAAATCGCAAATACCAACTCTTTGGGATTTTAACTATTGTGATTTTATTGGGATTTGGTCATTGGGATTTGAGATTTCATAATATGCAATACCAAGTCCCGCAATTTATAGAAGTGGAAGATAAAATAGTAGGGCCTTTGACAATAAGGCAATTTCTATACTTAGCGGCCGCTTTTATTGTTAATTTTATTCTTTTTTTCGCCCTACAAATGTGGCTTTGGTTTATTGTCGCCAGTATTATAAGCGGTTCTGTTATTGCGTTAACTTTCATTAAAATTAACAACCGTTCTTTTGGCATTCTATTACGAGCCGCTTTAAAATATTTTTGGTTTCCCCGCTTATACACATGGCAAAGAACATCCAGGCCAACAGGACAGGCGGTGGACTTAGATGCTCTGGAATTGCAATTAAAAACATCAACTCAACCGATTTCTAAAAGAGAAAAGTCCTTTCGGCCTTCAATTTTAGCGCGCTTGCATCCCAACAAAGAAATGTTTGAGTTGCTTCGCAAGGCAACGGGAGAGAGTGAAGTGGCGAGACGAGTAGATTATAGATAAAATTAACTTATGACCAAATCAGAATCCTTACCCACGCAAGACGTTATTGAGATAGACCATCTAAAGAACGATGTGGTGGTATTAAAAAATGGCGGTTTTAGAAAGATTTTATTGGTCTCGGGATTAAACTTTGACCTTAAATCCGAAGACGAGAAAAATCTTATTATATTTACTTATCAAAATTTTTTAAATTCACTTAATTTTTCTGTTCAGCAATTTGTTCACAGCCGAAAGATTAATATTGATGATTATTTATCAAGATTAGCGCAAAGAAAAGATAAGGAATCCGGCGGTCTTATCGGGGGATTGATAGATGAATATGTAGAGTTTATCAGGTCATTGGTCAGTCAGAATCCTATTATGTCTAAGACCTTTTTCGTTGTGGTGCCTCACGACCCAGTTGATATTGTTGAGGCCAGTAAAAACATTTTTAATAAAATTACAAGAATCTTTAAAAAAACCGACAGTAAGCCGCAGGGAGATACGGAATCCATAAGCAAAGCCAATCTTGAGCAATTAGAGCAAAAAGCAGACCAGGTTATCACCGGCTTATCTCAAATTGGACTGCGCGTAGTACCATTAAACCAGAAAGAGCTAGAAGAATTTTTTTATAATTTATATAATCCGGAAACGACTGAAAGAAAAAAAGCGTTATGAATAAAGAAATAGAAAATATTATTGCGCCGCCGGCAATAGAAATTACTCCCAATTATCTAAATGTGGGGAAAAAGTTTGCGAAAACGCTTTTTATCGCCTCTTATCCCCGCTACCTTTCCACGGGATGGTTTTCTTCCCTGGTTAATGTTCCCGAATTAATAGATATTTCTATTTTTATCCATCCAATTGATACGGCGCTGGCATTAAAGAATCTAAGGAAAAAAGCCACTCAAATAGAGTCCCAAATACTTGAACAGCAGGAGAAAGGGTTGGTAAGAAATCCTCTTTTAGAAACCGCGTTTCAAGATGTAGAAAGTTTGCGCGACGCCCTTCAGCAGGCAAGGGAAAACTTGTTTAATGTGAGTATTTATCTCACATTCTATGCCGATAACGTTGAAGAATTAAATAAATTAGAGGCGAAAATCAATAATTTATTGGAGAGCCGCCTTATTTACGCAAAAAGTGCGATATTTCAACAATTAGACGGCTGGGATTCTGTTTTGCCCTTAGGCAACGACCGCTTGTCTATAAGCACACCCCTCAATTCTGGGCCCCTGTCATCTATATTTCCTTTTATCTCCGCTAATTTAACCTCTGACGACGGAGTGTTTTATGGAGTAAACCGACATAACAACACTTTAATAATTTTTGACCGTTTTAGTTTAGAAAACGCTAATATGGTTATTTTTGCCAAATCAGGAGCCGGCAAATCATACGCCACTAAGCTGGAGACGCTGAGAATGATGATGCTGGGAATAGACGTAATGATAATTGACCCTGAAAATGAATACGAAAATCTCTCTGAAGTGGTGGGGGGCAGTTACTTTAAAATTTCTCTCGCGTCAGAACATCATATTAATCCCTTTGACATTCCGGTTATTCCCGCCGACGAAAGCCCCGATGATGTTCTAAAATCCCACATAGCTAATTTGACGGGGTTATTTAAAATAATGGTTGGCCCCATAAAGCCAGAAGAGGAGAGTATTTTAGATAGGGCCATAACCGAGACCTACGCTTTAAGAGATATAATGCCCGGTAAAGATTTTAAAAATAAGCCCGCGCCGATATTGTCTGACCTTGAATCCGTGCTGGAAAATCTGGTGGGCGGACAAAATATTGCGCAACGGCTCTATCGTTTTACTAAAGGAACTTATTCCGGATTTACCAATCTGCCAACGAACGTTAACATTCATAATCGTTTAGTTGTTTTTTCCATTCGCGACCTTGATGAAGAATTAAGGCCGATAGCAATGTATATGATTGTTAATTTCATATGGAATACTATCAAAAGCAATCTTAAAAAAAGAGTTCTTATTATTGATGAGGCGTGGTGGCTGATGAAATATCCGGACGGGGCGTCCTTTATGTTTGGATTAGTAAAAAGAAGTCGCAAATATTTTTTAGGTGTAACCACTATCACTCAAGACGTGGAGGATTTTTTTCTATCTCCCTACGGAAGGCCTATAATTACCAATTCTTCATTGCAATTGCTGTTGAAACAATCACCGGCAATGATAGACATTGTGGTAAAGACATTTAATTTAACTGAAACGGAAAAAAGCTTTCTTCTGGAAGCTCCCATAGGCGAAGGCCTCTTTTTTGCAGGATTAAATCATGTGGCAATTCAAGTAGTGGCTTCTTATGCGGAAGATAAAATTATAACCACTAAACCGGAACAAATTTTAGAGCAGAGGAAGAATAAATAAAATATGAGCGAAGAGAAACAATCTAAAATTTCTGGCCTAGAGGCCACTATATTAGTTCTAACCTGCGCGTTTTTTGATTTTCTGGACTTACTGGCGACATTTGTGAATATATACTTCGGAGTTGGAGAGGCGATAAAGTTAATGATTAACTTTATAATATCGCCAATACTTTGGTTTTGGATTACAATGAGAGGAGTAAGGTCGGACTGGGTTTTATACGGCGGTCTTTTAGAAATGATTCCCATTTTTGGTAATACTCTGCCCATTAGAACAGTAACCATGATAGTGGTCATATATATGGACTGGCATCCGAAAACCGATGTGGCGGTAAAAATTGCCACAGGAACAATTAAATCAGTTGGAAAAAAATGAGATTTCCCTTTATTTTATCAATAATTTTGTTAATTTTTGTATCTTTGATTTCTCAACGGTCATTGGGAGAAACGACAACTCCGATTTTGATTATTACTTGGAAGGCTAATAATTATGTGCCTGCTTTTTATTTGGGGAAATCCTTGCCGATAGCCAAAACCAAAATTGATGTCGCATTGCAGTTACTGGATAATAAAAAATTAACGGACTTATCTAAAAACGACATTAGGTGGTATGTAAATAATAAATTAGAAAATTCTGGCATAGGATTAGTTAATTTTTCCTTTGCCTCGCCCTATTTAGGAGAAGAATCAATCTTATTAAGAACAGTGGTCTTAAATTACAAAGGAGGAGAGTGGAACCAATTTCTTACCATTCCTATAGCGAAACCCGAGGCAATTATTGACGCGGCCGATTCATCTCAATTAAAACCCCTGCCTTATTTTTTTAATATTCCTTCCGATAATAAGTTAAAAGTGGACTGGGATGAAGACGGCAAATATGTTACTTTAAGAATCCAAAATCCAACTAATCCTTTAGAAGTCGCTCAATCATCTGTTTTAAAGAAGTGATTAAAATATTCCCGATTATAATTTTAGTTTTGTCGGCAACCATTACTTTGGCGGCCATAACAATACCCACCGCTTGCGGTCCGCAGGGCGATGGTAGTTATATTTTATGCTCGCCGATTCCGGGCATTGAATCCAGGGTAACTGACATCGGTTCTTACATAACAAACATTTATCGTTTTGCTTTAATGATTGGGGGGATAGTGGTTTTCTCTCGCGTTGTTTACGGGGGGCTGAAATATTTATCCGCCGCAGGCAATGCCGCCGCGCAAAGCGACGCTAAAGACGTCATCACTCAAGCTATTTGGGGATTGGCGCTTCTTTTCGGTTCTTTCTTAATCTTAAACACTATTAATCCAGACCTGACCAATGTAAGAGAGCCGGGCGCAATAGGAATTGACGGGCCTTCTCCGTCCGATTTTAAAGACGGAACCGCTTATCAAAAAGAATTAGAACGGAAATGGCAAGAAATGCGCTCTGAAGTAAAA
>CAYIII010000001.1:0-66213 GCA_964363475.1 uncultured Candidatus Saccharibacteria bacterium | reverse complement strand
TTAAACCAGGGCATATTGGACTATGAATACTAAGAAAATATTATTAATAATTTTAATAACAATAGTTATCGCCATATCCGTTGTTTTTATATTTTATTTAGGAAGAAAAGTTTTTAACGCGCCCGAATTGGCAGGGCAACAACTGCCCGATACCGACGCCGCAGAAGAAGCGGAAGCGCTTTTAAGGCCCGTGTCAGATGAGTCGGAAGAAGATTTTTACAAAGGACTTTTTATCAAAGACATTAACCCCGATAACACTAAAAAAGTTCAATTTGAAAGGGGCTTAAAAATTATTGACCTAAAAACAAATAAGGTTCTGCAAGCGGTAAAAATTAACCTGGAAGATGTAAATGTCGCCTGGGTTAAGCCCGACGAAGTATTTATTATTGAAAAACCGTCAATTCTTATACCCTCATCAATTTGGAGTTATAATTTAAAAAATAAAAATCTGGATTATATTTTTCAAAACGAACCCGGCTTAATGGCAAATTGGTCCAAAGACGGTAATCTGGTTTTAAAGTTTAACGGAGAATTATCTCTAATAAATAATAAAACCGGCCAAGTGATTGGCCTGCCCTTTATAACCCTGCCTAATAAATGCGCTTTTTCCAACAATAACGAAGAAAAAATATATTGCGCCGTTCCAAAAACAATGCCGTCTAACACGGCGCTTCCAGACGACTATTTAAAAAATAAGTTTTATTCGGAAGACCAAATAATATCTTTAACGGTTAATCCGACTAAATCGCAAATAATACTTAGCCAAACAGGCGACCAAAAGCTGGACGCCGTCAACTTAATGGTTATAAATGACGACTTATATTTTACGAATCGTTACGATAATAAAGTATATAAGATTGATTTATAATAAGGGTTTTATAATAACGTAACGCTCTAACTTTTCGCCAATGCTTTCCGTCTTAACATCGGGACGGGCGGATAACTCTGTGTGGATTAATCTTCTTTCGTAAGCGTTCATCGCCGGCAGTTTAATCTCTTCTTTTGTCGTGGTGGCTTTTCTGGCGGCGGCTCTTGCCAGCTCCAAAATAATCCTTTCTCTTTCTTTTCTGTAATTATTAACATCAATATAAATGTTTTCGCTGATGTTATTCTTTTTTCCCAGCAAACGAACTATATGAGAAAAATCGCTAATCATTTTCGGTAGCCATTCCTTTATCCATTCGCCGTCATTGATAAGAATAGAGATTCTGCGCCCCGCCGCGTCAAAACTTACGCTAATATCCTTAAATCCCATTAATTCAACTATTTTTTGAGTTGTCTGTTGCAGTGGTTCCATTTTTGTCTTCTTTTTCCAGTTGTTTATTAATATACAATTGTTGTCCTATAGAGAAAATAGTGGTGGCAAGCCAATAGAGTCCGATAGCCGATGGCAGATTGTACAAAACAGCAACTGTAATCAGTGGCCCTAAAAATATCATATTTCTTGCCATTTTGAAAGAGGGCGAATTTTCTTGCCCTGCCCTTGCTTTCGGCAAGCTTAATTTACCTTGAAAATACTGCAAAATAGTCGCCGTTGCCACTATTAAAAGATTCGTGCTCTGTAAGTCCACTAATCCTAAGAAAATATTATTTAAGCCGGCGGGAGGGTGCAAAAAAACATTATAGAGACCTATTAAAATAGGTAGTTGTATTAAAATAATTAAAAAACTGGAAAACGGGTTAACTTTATGTTGCCTGTACAACTCCATCATCGCCAGCCCTTGTTTCTCTCTGTCGTGTTTATGTAATTGTTGGATTTTCTCTATTTCTGGCTGAATCTTTTGTAATAAGGTTTGGTTACGAAATCCTTTATAAAATAAAGGAAAGAGCGCCAGCCGTATAATAAGAGTTAATAATATAATAGCTACGCCCAAGTCCTGAAAGGCGACATGATTATAAAGGAAAACCAAGCTGTCAATTAAGGGATTAGTGAAAAATGTATGAAATAAATTGATCATTAACTTGTTTTTGATTTAATTCTTTCCAATTATTGAGCACTACTAAATAATCCGCCTTTTGCCATTTATCCACAATCAACTCCAGGGCCGAAAACAGCATTCGTTTTATTTTATTCCTTTGAACGGCAGAATTGACTACTTTCTTGCTAATAATAATTCCAAACCTGCTGTAAGAAAAGTTATTAAAAAAAACCTTTATGGTAAAAAAATCGCCGCGATGGGTCTTTCCTCTCTTATCCAACAATTCTTGTATGGGCAAGCGGCTCTTTTTAGGCAACATTATACGGTAAGCTTATGTCTTCCCTTCTGACGACGCTTTCTTAACGCCCTTCTGCCGCCTACCATTCTCATTCTTTTTAGAAATCCGTGAGTCCTTCTTCTTTTTTTCTTTTTTGGCTGATAGGTCCTACTCATTTGGATATTCTAGCAGGTTATCCACACCTTATCAACACATATTGAACTTATGTCACTATTGACCGAGACCAGTCACGCACTAGAATGAAACTATGGATTTAAATTCCTTGTGGGAAAAAGCGTTGGGTGAAATTGAATTACAGGTTTCTCGCCCCAATTTTGCCACTTGGTTAAAAAACAGCAAACTAATTAGCAATAAAGAAAGCGGAGCGATGACAGTCGGCCTGCCTAATAATTTCGCTAAAGAGTGGGTGGAAAATAAGTATCACAAAATAATTTTAGGGGCTCTAAGAAACATTGACAGTAATATTCGTAAGGTTGAATATTGCGTTCATGGCAATCAATTAGCATCAACGGCGGGCAAAAGCGCAAATCTGTCCGAAAAAAATCATCAGTTGGTTTTTTCGGAATTAAAAGTTGACCCCGAGACCAATTTAAATCCAAGCTATACGTTAGATTCGTTTGTGGTTGGCTCTTCCAATGAAATGGCGCACGCGGCCGTGTCGGCCGTGTTGAAAAATATAGGCAAAAAATATAATCCTTTATTTATTTACGGCGGAGTAGGGGTAGGGAAGACCCATCTTATCCAAGGATTGGGCAATGAGATTAATAAATTATATGAAAATAAAATCAAAATACGATATGTTCCCTCTGAAAAGTTCACTAATGAAGTGATTTGGGCAATGAGAAATAAAAGAATGGAGACCATTAAAGATAAGTATAGGATGGTGGATGTTTTAATTATTGATGACATCCAATTTGTGGGAGGAAAGGCCCGAACTGAAGAAGAGTTTTTTCATACCTTCAACGCTTTATATGAGGCCAACAAGCAAATAGTTTTATCTTCCGACAGATCGCCGCGTTTTATACCAATTTTAGAAGAACGATTGAGGTCTAGATTTGAAGGGGGGATGATTGTTGACATTACATATCCCGATTATGAATTAAAAGTGGCTGTTTTAAAAAATAAACTTGCTAGCAAGGGAGCGGTCTTAAATGACGAGGTGGTTAATTGTATTGCCAACAAAGTTAGAAAGGGATTAAGGGAATTAGAAGGTATTTTAAATAGAATCCTTTTTTATCAGCAAGTTAAGAATTTAGAAATAACCACAAAATTAGCAGAACAAATCATGAGTGAAGTTATTAAAGAGCCGGTAAAAAATATCGGCCCCGACCAAATAATTAAGACCGTGGCCGATTATTTTGAAATATCTCCCAGTGATTTAATTAGCCGTAGCAGAAAAAAAGAATTAGTGGAATGCAGACAAATAACCGCTTATTTATTAAGAGATATTTTAAGTCTTTCTTATCCTTTTATTGGGGAAAGGCTGGGGAAACGAGACCATACCACCGTTATATACGCTTGTGAAAAAATTACCAGGGAATTAAGTAATAATCAGACGTTAAGCCAAAATATTTTAACTATTAAAGACAGGTTAATAAAAAATTAATTAAATGTGGAAAAGATTGACGATTAAAGATTATAAACAATAATATCAGAATTACTTAAGATTTTATAAACAATTTATTAAATGAAAAATATGAGGAATAATGCAATAAAAATGAGTTATCAACAAAAATTAAAAGTGCTACTATTAACTACTAATAAATATATTAAATAAATAATATGAAAGTAATAATGTTTAAGGATAATTTAAAAGACGGTTTATCTATAACAGAAAGAGCTGTTACCGATAATTCTAATTTACCGATATTAAAAAATGTCTTATTAAAAACAATTGACGGTAAAATTAAACTGGTAACGACTAATTTAGAATTAGCTATTACAAAAGTAATTTCCGGAAAAATAATAGAAGAAGGATGTTTAACAGTGCCTTTTCATACTTTTTACAACATTGTTAATAATACTAATCACGAACGGATTAATTTAGAAAAAGTTGATAATAATTTTATTTTTAAAACCGATAATTATGAGGCCAAAATACAGGGGATTCATGAAGATGAGTTTCCTATAATTCCAAAATTAGAAAATACTAGTAATTACTTAGAAATAGAACCAGTAACTTTTAAAGACGCGATTAGTAAAGTGATAAACGCGGCTCAAATATCCGATATTAGGCCGGAAATAAGCGGAGTTCTATTTGATTTTCAATTAACGATATTAAAATTAGTGACAACCGACAGTTTTCGTTTAGCAGAAAAAACCCTAAACAGCAGTCAATTTAAACATAATTTTGATAAAAGTTTTAAAATTATAATTCCGTTAAAAACAATTCAAGAAGTAGTAAGGATATTTTCTAATGACATGCCTATAAGAATATCTTTGGATAATAATCAGATATTATTTAAAAATAACACCACCGAATTAATCTCTCGATTAATTGATGGTAATTACCCCGATTATGAGCAAATTATTCCCAAAGAAATAGAAACTGAAGTTATTTTAAATAAAAATCATTTTATTAATTCGGTTAAATTAGTCAGTAATTTCAGCGGGAAAACAAACGATATTAGGTTAGCGATTAAAAATAATCAGAAGACCCTGGAAGTATATTCTTTAAATCAGTTATTAGGAGAAAATAATTATTTAATACCGGCTAAAGTAAAAGGGGCTGATTTTGAAGGAATAGCTTTTAATTGGCGTTATTTATTGGATGGATTGAGGATTATTGAAGGCGAAAATGTTTTTTTTGGAAGCAATGGTTATAATAAACCGTCATTACTAAAACCAATAGAAGATAAATCTTATTTTTATATTCTAATGCCCATTAGAATATAAAATTATTTCTTTAGTTATAATATTATTTAAAACATCAAATGTTTTAATTGTGAATTTGTTTTGTAGTTCCAAAGTTAAGTCAAAATTCATTTGATAATCAAATTCTTTTCCCAAGTTCAGGAATTTTTGGTCTATTAGTTTATCGTTGAAATATGTTTCTAATTTAGTAATATCTTGAGAACTTTTTATTTTAATACTGATATTAAGAGGATTAGTTATGGTTTGGCCGTTTTGTAAATTCAAAAACTCAATAACAGATTGATTATTCGGATTATTATTAGATAAAGCCGGTAAATTAATTTGTGCCCAGTCCCTTACTACTTTCTCCCAATTCTCAAATTGAGAGTCCTTTTTTGGGTCGGACGGCGATTGTCCTTGGGGATTATTTTTATCAATATAATAGAGAATATCGTGAATTTCATTATTTATTATATATTCTCCTTTTAATATCGGCTTATCTACCAAAATCACTTCCGGTCTGGGAAATGTTTCTAGCGCCGTTTCTTTAAGCGCTTCTTTTAAAAACGCATTCCAGATAGGAACGGCCGCCAGAATACTACCGCCCCTTTTTTCCATTGGTTGATTATCGTTGTTTCCGGCCCACACGCCCACAGTTAAGGACGGAGTATAGCCCATCGCCCAAGCGTCTCTGTAATCGTTTGTCGTGCCGGTTTTTAAAGCCACTTCTTGATTTGGAAAAACCGTTAAACTCAAGCTATTACTAAATAATAAAGAGCGGGCCTCTATATCCGTTAAAATATCATTTATTAATCTTACATATTGCGGTTCTATAATCTGTTCCGATTGGTCTTTATATTCTTCAATGATTTCACCTTGACTATCTTCTATTTTTAAAATAAATACCTGTTTATGTTTTATGCCGTCTTGGCTGAATACCGAATAAGCGCCCACTAAATCAATAAGTTTGACTTCGCCGCCTCCCAGCGCCAACGAAAGACCATAGCGGCTTCTTTCGGTTAGTGTTGTTATACCCATTTTTTTAGCGTTCTTTAATGTCTCATCTAATCCCGCCAAATAAAGGGTTTTTACCGACGGAACGTTTATTGACTGCGCCAATCCGTTCCTCATAGTCACGGGACCGCGAAATTGTTCGTCATAATTTTGCGGTTTATAACTTTTTTCTTCTTCGTCCGTGGTATTAAACTCTGTTTCTAAATCAAAAACTATGGAGTCCGGAGTATATCCTTTAATAAATGCCGTTAAATAAGCGATGGGTTTAATGGCGGAACCGGGCTGTCTTAGTCCTTGGGTGGCAACATTAAAGTTGCCGTCCACTTCTTCATCAAAATAATTTCTGGAGCCAACCAGGGCTAATATTTGTCCTGTTTTCGCGTCTTGAGCGACCAAAGCGGCATTTTTCCCTTTATATAATTTTTCATTATTTTCGGCTCCTTCGGCGACCACTTTTTCCGCTAATTGTTGCATTTTCCAATCAAGAGTTGTTGTAACTTTTAATCCGGCGCTTCTGACAAAATCCTCTCCATAATGGCTGTTTAAATAATCCTGAATCGTTATTACAAAATGAGGGGCGTTGATGCTAATGGTCTGCGGGGCAAATTCTATTTCAATTTTTTTAGCTTCGGCGGCTTCTTCTTCGCTAATCATCTTAGCCGCGGCCATTTGGTCTATAATATAGTTTTTGCGTCCGGTAAGTTCTTCTTTATGTTCGCCCCATGGAGAATAGTAACTGGGAGCTTTGGGTAAACTGGCCAATAAGGCGGCTTCGGCTAAATTTAAATTCTTGGCCTTTTTTTGAAAATAGGTCTGCGCGGCCGCTTCTATGCCATAAGCATTCGTTCCATAAGGAATCTGATTTAAATATAAATTTAGAATTTGGTCTTTGGTGTATTTTTTTTCTAAACGAAAAGCCAAGAGCAATTCCTTAATTTTTCTGTTAATTGTCCTTTCCGAACTTAAGAAGGCGTTTTTGGCTAATTGTTGCGTTATAGTTGACCCTCCTTGGACAATGCGTCCGCTGGTTAAATTTATAATTGCTGCTCTTATAATGGATTTCCAATCAAAGGCGGGATGATTATAAAATTCCTTATCCTCAATAATTAAAGAGGCATTTTTGATTATTTCCGGAATTTCCTCAAACGGGATAACCGTCCTTTTTTGCTCTCCATAAAGTTCATAGAGCAAAACTTCGCCCGTTTTATCATAAATTTTAGTTGATTGCGCTACTTGCCGTTGGTCAAATAGGGTTGGATTAGGAAGGTTTCTAAATAATAATTCAATATAAAAAAATCCTCCCAATGCTAGAGCGCAAATTCCTAAAAATCCGTAGATTAATATTTTTCTAGACATATATTTTAAAATCTCCCAATTTCGTTGGGAGATTTTAGTTCAGTAATTTTCGTCATTCTTTTCCTCGTCATCTTTTGAACCCGGCTCTTCTTCTTTGTCTTCTTCTTCGTCAAGGTCAGAATCCTCGCTTAATTCTTCCAGTAATCCATCTTCATTATAAGGACTCATGGTTTATGTTTGATAAATTACAAATAAATTACAAAATTACGACCTTTATAAATTTAAATTTCATAGTTAATCATAAGAAGTATATATAAGAGAAAATGCTTGTCAAGTCAAAGCAATTATTGGGCGTGATACAATTACATTGTGAGTTTTTATACAAGAATAACGCTGACTATTCTTCTTCTAATATTTTTTTCTCAATTGAATGTTGTTAGGGCTGATGAGCTTAATCCTTTTCCCGACAACCCTGATTTCCCTGACTTCGACCCCAAAAGGTTTCTAGAATTTCCGGGGTCACCCGAGTTATCCGCAGATACAACGTGGAATGTTTCTGGTGCCCTGGCAAAAATTAGAGAGTTTGAGCTAGCGAGCGGAAGA
This sequence comes from uncultured Candidatus Saccharibacteria bacterium, assembly GCA_964363475.1. GTDB lineage: Bacteria > Patescibacteriota > Minisyncoccia > UBA6257 > UBA11618 > CAZATK01. The sequence continues at coordinate 58,230 of CAYIII010000001.1, read as the reverse complement.
ATTGTTCGTAATAGATATGATATGGTCTTTGATGGGAGTGGCAGAGTTGTGGGCTTTAGATTTGGGGAATTAGGGGACATATTTGATATTAATACGGGAGGAACCCTTCTTACCTACGGAAGAGACGATTTTATAGTATTTACGGTCAAAACAAAACCAGCTTTTTTTGGTGGTGGAGTTATTCCCGGTGGAGTTGTTAGGGACGAGCACTATGGAAAATTTTATCGGCGTTATATAGAAATGACGCTCAGTCCTGATAAGGCGATGAGCGAGAGGGGTCTTAGAGGATTAGGAAGGATGACGAAGATAGATATGGACATACTTGAGCAACAAGTTACGGCATCTAAAAAAGCTTTAGAATACGCAATAAACACAAAAAGAATATTAGAAGAGTCCTTAACTGATTCCTCAGAAGATCAAAGACTTATAGGATTATTTAAAGATAATCAATCGAAAATATTAGAAATAGAAAAGAGACTACGCGAAGAAGAGACTGCGTATCTTAAAAGGATTATTAAGGAAGGGGGCGGACCTGTTGTTGAGGCTAGGATAAAAATGCCGGAAAGAATGACCTTAATCACAGAGCCCGATCCAATCCCGGGAACAACTATGACTAGAGGTGGCGCGGCTCTTCCTGGCGGCGGGGCTCCTTTAACTCCCGAAGAGGCGGCGCGACGAGAAGAACTAAAAAGAATTTTAAGTAAAATGAAGAGTTTTCCGGCTGATAAGCCTCTGCCCGACGATGAGGCTTCCAAAATAATAAAAATGATGAAAGAATCCGGTGATATCACACTTGATGAGGCGGAAGAAAAGATAGTAAAAAGTCGACCGATTGCTGTGCCGAAACCGCCTATTTCTTCACCAAATCCCACAACAGAAGTTATGTCGGCGTGGGCGCGTCTAAAGGCATTGGCTGGAAAGGAAGTCCTTACTGGCACTGCCAGCAAACTTGCCAAAATAGCGGGCGGTCTCGGTCTTGGTGTTGGTGGTGATGTTGGTGGGTTTATGGAGCTTTATTATAGGTCACTGGCTAAAAGAGGCGGCTCAACAACCGACGCCGCTTTTATAAATAGTTTGTCTTGTTATGATTTAATTAATACATTTTATGGAGAAAATATTAGGAGAGAAACGCCGAGAAGTTTTGCTTACGACACTTTATTCGGTCCGTCTTATAATTTGGCTACTGAAATCAACTCTTATTTAGACGAAAATGGTTTGTTTTGCAATTTAGATACTGATGTCTACCGAGATAGATTGATTTACAAGGGCATGAGCAGAACCTTCGTTGATGAAGAAAGAGATGCTCTGCGCGCTTATCTGGAGAGAGAAAGAGAGCTGACTTCAAAAGAATATGAATTTGTTGATAAGGTGTGTGGAGAGATAAAACGTTCATTAATGGATATGACTCAAAGAGAAATAATAGACCTTCGCGAAGAGGCCGGATTATAAGACACAGAATGACAATCAATAATTATTTGCCGCTGTGATAGCGATTGCTATTGCGTCCGTGGTGTCGTCTAATCTTTTGGTTTGCGGTTCGTTTAGTAATAGAGAAACCATTTTAGCTACCGCCTGTTTATCGGCGGAGCCATAATTAGTGGTCGCTTTTTTTACCTTTTGGGGCGTAAATTCCACCAGTGGAATCCCCCTTTGTAATGTTAAAAGCACTAAAACTCCGCGGGCTTGAGCCACTTCAATGGCGGTCTTTACATTTTTATAAAAAAATATTTTTTCTATGCCAAGCAAATCCGGCTTGCACTCCTCAAGAAGTTTTTTAAAATCAGCGGCCAAATAAAGCAATTTTTGATTAGGGTCCTTTTCTTTTATCTCCAGCGTGTCAGCCCTTATTAATTTTAATTTTTGTCCGGTTTTCTCAATTAATCCGTAGCCAATTCGGGAACTGCCCGGGTCAATGCCTAATATTTTCATTTATATATTGTTTAGTATCTAAATTTAGAATATCTTATAAATAATGACTTCGCCAATTGAAGCGCAATTTTTGAGATTAAAAAAAGAGGCCGAAGAAAGAGAATCAAAGCGCGCGGCTAACGGAGAGATAGAGGAACTCTATAAACAATTAACCAGTTTGCGAGAAGTGAAAAAGTGGGTTGACGGCTTTGATTTTAAAAATCAATCAACGGCTTATTTGCTGGAAATAATATTGGGGGGCGCTCTGGCCAACCGCGTCTCCGATGTTCATCTTGAGCCCGGAGCAAGCGACGTGAAAATCAGATACAGGGTTGACGGCCTTTTATACGACACAGCTAGTTTTTCTTTAGATTTTTATAAATTGATTATTAATAGGGTAAAGTTCCTTTCTAATCTTAAATTAAATATAACTGATAAGCCCCAAGACGGCCGTTTTACCATAAAATTAGCCGCGAGAAACATTGACATCCGTGTTTCTATTGTTCCATCGGAATACGGAGAAACTGCCGTCTTGCGCTTACTGGACCCGGACGCGCTCATTGTTTCTCTGGAAGAATTAGGACTGCGTTCCGATGATTCGGCAATCGTGCAGGAGGAATTGGCCGCTCCAAACGGGATGATTTTAAATACCGGCCCTACCGGTTCCGGCAAAACAACCACTCTTTACGCTTTTCTTAAAAAGAAACAAACTTCCGAAATTAAAATAATCACCATAGAAGACCCTATTGAATATCATTTAGGGGGCATAGAACAAACCCAAGTAACTTCTAATGGCAATTATAATTTTGCCAACGGACTGCGATCTATATTAAGGCAAGACCCGGATGTGATTCTGATAGGTGAAATTCGCGACCAAGAAACAGCGGAGATAGCTATTCAAGCGGCTTTGACGGGACACCTTGTTTTTTCCACTATCCACGCAAATGAAGCCGCAGGAGCCATTCCAAGATTATTGGACTTGAATGTTAAGGCATCCAGTATCGGCCCTTCGCTTAGTTTAATAATGGCGCAAAGATTGGCGCGCCGTTTGTGTCCCGATTGCAAGAAGGCCAAAGAAATTTCTTCCGAAACAAAGGAGTGGATTGACAGTTTTTTAGCGGCATTGCCGGAAAGAGCGAAAGAAAACGGCCCTTTTCAGATGTTTGAACCGGGCGGCTGTGATAAGTGCAATCATTTAGGTTATAAAGGAAGGGTGGGGATTTTTGAATTATTAAAAGTTGATGAAAAAATAGAAAATTTAATAGAAAAACAAGCCAGTGAAACCGAAATACAGAGCTTTGCTATCGCAAACGGTATGGTGACGATGCAACAGGATGGAATTTTAAAAGCGCTTCGTGGTATAACTACTTTAGAAGAAGTGGAAAGAGTTGCGGGCATAATAAAAAGGCATTAATCTGTGGGCTAAAGTGTCTCGATATGAGAGCCGAGAACAATAAAAGTCTCTTTCTTAAGTGAAAGAGGTTAGAATTTCTTCGAGGAGTGGCACAGCCGGAGCCAAGCCATCCGAAATGCTAAAAAAAATTCCCGCCCACAGATTAACGCCTTCTTACGGCTTAAAAGTTAAACCGCCGTAATTATATCATAGTCACTGGCTAATGTCAATAAAATCTGTGGAAAACGATTATTTAACAATTGATTCGGCTTTGCGGCCCATAAATTGGGATGATTATGTGGGCCAGAGGAAAATTAAGAAAAATCTAAAGATTATACTTGAAGCCGCTAAAAAAAGACAAGAATCCTGCGACCATCTTTTGTTTTATGGGCAAGCGGGACTGGGCAAAACCACTTTGGCAATGCTCGTGGCTAAAGAATTAGGTTGTAATATTAGAGTTACTTCCGGTCCGGCTGTGGAAAAAATGGGGGATTTAGCGGCTATTTTAAGCAATTTAGAAAAAAACGATGTGTTGTTTATTGACGAGGCGCATCGTTTAAATAAGTCCATTGAAGAAGTTCTTTATCCGGCTATGGAAAGCCGTAAACTGCATTTGATTATCGGAAAGGGGCCGGGCGCGCGGACTGTTTCTTTAGACCTCCCGCCTTTTACTATGATTGCCGCCACCACCCGCATTCATTTATTATCCGGACCGCTGCGTTCTCGCTTTGGGGCTTCCTTTAAGCTGGATTTTTATGATTTGGAGGATATTGAAGAAATTATAAAAAGGTCCGCAAAAATTTTGGGCATGAAAATGAGCAATGAAGCTGTTTCAATGGTAGCTAAATCCTCTCGTTTTACGCCTAGAGTGGCTAATCGTCTTTTAAAAAGAGTGAGGGACTATGTTGAAGTCCACGATATAAAAGAAGTAAGCGGCGACGCGGTTAAAAAAACTTTAGATTTGTTGGAAATAGACGAATTGGGCTTGGAGTTTTTGGACAGGCGTTTTTTAGAAGTCATTATTAAGAAATTTGACGGTGGGCCTGTGGGCATTAATTCTATCGCCGCCGCTCTTAGCGATGACCCGGAAAATATAGAAGATGTCATAGAGCCCTATCTGCTTACAATCAGTTTTTTGCGGCGCACCACCTCCGGCAGGATAGCAACGCCATTAGCTTATCAGCATTTAGGATTTAAGCCGCCGCAAGAGACGCTTATATGACCAATTCAAAAGATATTTTTAACACTAGAGAAGTAGCCGAGGACCTAGCATCTCGGTTGCCTTGCAGAATTTTTGCTTTAATTGGCGATTTGGGCGCTGGAAAAACTACCTTTTCCCAATTTTTTTTAAGGGCATTGAAGGTGAAAGGCAGAATTACAAGTCCCACCTTTACGATAATTAAAAATTATAAATTAAATTCGCCGATTGGCGGACAAAATTACGCCTCGGCTTATCACATAGATTGCTATCGCATAAAAAATCCAGAAGAATTGCTGGCGCTAGGATTTAAGGAGATACTAGATAATCCCAAAAATATTCTTTTAATAGAATGGGCGGACAAAATCAAGGAATTATTGCCAAAATCCGCTTTGTGGATAGAATTTGAGCATGGAAAAGATAAAAATGAAAGAAACATTATTATTGATTGATTCCCACGCCCTAATCTATCGTTTTTTCTACGCCTTGCCGCCGCTAACCACGCCAGCAGGAGAATCCGTCGGCTCCATTTACGGATTAGCGCGCCTTATCCTTAATATCTTTAAGGAAAAGAAACGGGATTATGTTATCGCGACTTTTGACAGGCCGGAAAAAACTTTTAGGGCAGAGGTCTTTAAAGAATACAAAATACAACGCCCTAAGCCGGCTCCCGAATTAATATCGCAATTCAATAAAGCCAGGGAATTATTTGAACAATTTGGCGTTAAAGTAATAGAGAAAGCCGGTTATGAGGCCGATGATTTAATCGGAAGTTTAGCCGAAAAATTTAAAAACGAACCGGACTTAATCACATCCATTCTTTCCGGGGACTTGGATAACTTGCAGTTAGTGGATAATGACAAGATTGTCGTGGAGATTATTAAAAAGGGGACAAGCGATGTGGAAATATACAATGAAGTTGCCGTGAAAAATCGTTATGGCTTAACCCCCAAACAATTACCGGACTTAAAGGGGCTGGTGGGCGACACTTCGGATAATATTCCCGGAGTAAAAGGCGTTGGTTATAAGACGGCCATACCATTATTACAAAAATACGGCAGTTTAGAGAATATTTTTAATAATTTATGGGAAATTTCCGACAAAATCGGCGTTAAACTGGAAGCCCAAAAAGAAATTGCCCTTCTTTCCAAGGAATTAGCCACGATTAAAAAAGACGTGCCGTTAGAAATAAAATCATTAAATGATTTCAAATTGCGTCCATATGATAAAAATTCTTTAATATCGCACTTTCAAAAACTTGGATTTAATAGTTTAATAGACAAATTATGACGGAAACCGAAAGAGACATAATTAATTGGCTTTTAAATCCCGATGAGCCGCAAGTTTACGCGGGTCTTCGTCTTAAAGAGGCCGAGGAAAGATTAGCTCAGTTTGGATTGGATAAAATTTTAAAAGAAATAGAATTGCCGCTAATGCCCGTTTTGAAAGATATGCACGAGAGAGGCGTCGGTTTGGACTCTAATTTTTTAAAAAATTTAAGGAAAAGACAATCTCAACAAATTGAGGACTTGATAAAGAAAATATATCAACATACGGGAGAGTTTAATGTTAATTCGCCTAAACAGATGGCGGCCGTTTTATTTGATAAGTTAAAAATCGTTCCTCGGCTGAAGTCCACGGCCGCTGGACAATTGGAATTGATTAAAGATAAGCACCCCGTCATTTCTTTAATCTTAAATTATCGCGAAATTTTTAAAGCCCAATCCACTTACGTAGAGCCCTTATTGGGCTTGGGAGAGATGGCGCGCACCACTTTTTTGCAAACAGGAACCGCTACCGGAAGATTAAGCTCTAAAAATCCCAATTTACAAAATGTTCCCGATGTTATTAGGCCGGCTTTTGTCGCCAGAGCTGGCTGTGTTTTTGTCTCTTTTGATTATTCTCAAATAGAATTAAGAGTTTTGGCGACGGCGGCTAACGACAAAAAAATGATTGAGGCCTTTCAAAATGATTTAGATATTCACAAATTAACAGCCAGTCAAGTTTTTAACACGCCGTTAGAAAAAGTAACTTTAGATATGAGACAATTAGCTAAAACCTTAAATTTTGGCGTTGTATACGGTATGGGTCCTTCGGCTTTTGCTCGAGCTAGCGGTTTGTCTCGTCAAGAAGCGGAAAAATTTATTGCGGAATATTTTAACGATTTTGCCCAAGTTCGCGATTGGCAGGAAAAAGTTAAAAATGAGCTGCGTCAAAAGGGATATGTGGAAAATTTAAACGGAAGGAAAAGATGGCTGCCCATTGAAGCGGAGAGGGCGGCAATTAATATGCCGATTCAAAGCTTGGCCGCGGATATTATTAAAATGGCGATGATTCAAACCAATAAATACCGTCTTTTGCTGTCTATTCATGACGAGTTGTTGTTTGAAATTGAGGATGATAAAGTAAAAGATGTCGTTGATGATATTAAAAATATAATGGAATCGATTTATCGTTTAAGCGTCCCTCTTAAAGTTAATGTTAAAATCGGCTGTAATTGGGGGGAATTAAAACCACTATAAATGGATACGCAATTATTAAAAATATTAGCAGAGACCCTTGATAGCGGCCTGATTATTTACGATAATAATTTTCAGATTTTACATTTCAATAAAGGGGCTGAAGATATGTTTGGCGTGAAGGCCCAAGATATAATTGGCCAAAATTTTACTTTGGATAAAGCGCAAGATTCCAGTTGGAAATCTTTATCTATGATTATTTATTCGTCTTTGGCTCCCACTGTCGTGCGGCTTTCCGAAACAAATGACGATTTTCAGGTCTTGAAGATAATATTAGATAATCCGCGTAAAGAATATGAGACCCGCACCAGTCAGGTTAAAGACGAAGGAGGGCAAATTATCGCTTTTATAAAACTGGTCAAAGACGTTACCCGAGAGGCGTCTTTGTTAAAGTCCAAAAGCGATTTTGTGACTGTCGCCGCACACCAATTACGAACTCCCGCAACGGCTATTAATTGGTCTTTTGAGAATTTAATGAAGGATCAAGGCCTGAATGTTTCTTCAAGGGAGGCGGTGAATATCGGTTATAAAACATCGCAGGGATTATTAAAAATTATTAATGATTTGTTAAACGTCGCCCAACTAGAGGAAGGTAGGTTTGATTATCAGTTTCAAAACATCAATTTGATAGATTTTTTGGACAAATTATTGGCAGAGGCATCGCCTATTGCTGGAGAATACAAAGTTAATCTTTATTTTGAAAGACCTCCGGAAAAAGAAATTACGGTTTCTGCGGATTCCGCGAAACTGGGGCTGGCTATATCTAATTTAATTGATAATGCCATAAAATATAATGTTTCGGGGGGCAGGATAACAGTAGGTGTAAGCAAGAAAAATAATTCAGTGCAGGTTTCCGTTAAGGACACTGGCATTGGTATTTCAGAAGATGATTTGCCTAATTTATTTAGCAAATTTTTTCGGGCTAAAAATGTTGAAAAGTTTGTCGTGGGTGGTTCCGGCTTGGGATTATATTTAGTAAAAAATATTATTGAGGAACACGGAGGGAATGTTTGGGTGGAATCCGTATTAGACAGGGGATCAACTTTTTATTTTACATTGCCGTTAGAACATGCCCGAACTTCCTGAAGTCCAAACAATAGTTGACGGCTTAAATAAAAGAGTAGCGGGCCTTAAAATAGTTGGCGCTTGGTTTGACTGGAACAAATTAAAAATTACAGAAAAGTCCGTTGGTTTAACCATTCAAAGGGTGGTTAGGCGAGGAAAAAATATTTTATTTTATTTAAGCGATGATAAGATTTTGCTGGTTCATCAAAAAATGACCGGTCATATTTTGGTTGGAAAGTGGAAAATTGACGGAAGAAAAATCGTGCCTCTGGCTCCGGAATCTTTAAAAGAAAAAGTTAATGGGTATATTCATTTTATTTTAATTTTAGACAACGGCGAGATGATTGGCCTTTCCGACTTAAGAAAATTCGCCAAAGCCGTTTTTGGGCCTAAAAAGGAAATAGAAGATTTGCCGGAATTAAAGAAGCTGGGACCCGACGCCCTTGATTCTAAATTAAGGGTTGAGGGTTTTGCTGAAAAAATAAAAAGCAGGAATAAAACGATTTACCAGGTTTTAATGGACCAAACGGTTATTGCCGGTATCGGCAATATATATTCCAGTGATATTTTATGGGAGGGAAAGGTTTTTCCTTTCAAGTCGGCTAAAAAATTAAGCGAAGAAGAAATTAAAAGAATATATTTGGCAATGAAAAAAGTTCTCAAATCGGCTCTTAAATTGCGGGGGACGTCCGTCAGCGATTATCGGGACATTGATGGTAAATCAGGTTTTTATGGCGACAGACGGCTTGTTTATAAAAGAGAAAGAGAGTCCTGCAAAAGGTGTGGAACTAAGATTATTCGTTCTAAAAAAGGAGGCAGGTCCGCTTATTATTGTCCTAATTGCCAGATTCAATGATTATTTTTCTCTACGGCCCGGAATCATATTTCAGATTTCATAAGCAGAAGGAGATTGTTAAGCAGTATCAATTAAAACATTCTCATTTAAGCGTTGATAAGTTTGATTTAGAGGAGGGCGACGATTTGATTCGTTTGAAGGAATTTGTGTCGGCGGTTTCTTTGTTTGATTCTTTCAGAATGGCAGTAGTTGCCAATCCCTTCCAATCGGAATTAAAAGAAATTTTCAAGAAGAACTTATCAACAAAGGAGCTTATTTTATTGCTGGTCTCTGATGACAAGCCCAATAAGGAATTTGATTTTCTCTTGAAGAAACCGGTTATTTTTCAAGAGTTTGATACTTTACAAAATAAGGACTGGGAAAAGTTTGCGCAAAAAGAATTGGAAAAAAGAGACCTAAAATTGCCTTTGGATTTTTTAAATAATTTATTAAGGCAATATAGGGGGGATTGCTGGGGACTTGTTACGGAGCTAGACAAATTGGCTTTGTATAATTTCCAATTTCCATCCGCCAACTGGCGAACCAATTTCCAATTAGGGTACGATTTTTTTAATTTAGTTAATAAATTATCTCGCGGTAATTTTTTAAGCAAAATACCCATTTTGGAGACATTAATAAAAGAAGAAGACCCGGCTAAGATATTTAATGTTTTGGCTTTCACGACAAGTCCTGAAAATAAAAAATTAATGGCCGATTATGACATTGCCGTTAAATCGGGAAAATTGGACTACGAAACCGCTCTAACTGATTTTGCTATTATGTTATGATTTACCTATGCGTGGCTTTCTATCGTTAACCTTATTTTACTGTCTATTTTTTGTGGTATTTTCTGCAACTTGGGCCGCTCCCCTATCGTTAGAAGAATTGTGGGAAGCATTTCGTACAGATTTAGAAAAGGTTTACAATAAATATGGTGGCGAAGAAGATGTAGTAACGGGAGAAAAGTGGCTGAATTTGGATAAGGTTTCGTCGTATGAACCTGAAACATTTAGTAGGTCCCATGCGAAAGCGGAAGCTATATTGGATGTTTACAGTGATCACTATAAGGAAATAGAGGAGTTAGGATTTCGAATAAGATTCGATAGAACGGATTTACCATTATATCAAGCTGGACCCGGTAGCGATTTTTACATCGAAAATATTAAAACTGGAAATAAAATATCATTAATTGTCCCAACAGAGATTGCCTCACAGCATCCTTTTTCTAAAAAAGCTTTTCAAGATTATGCCAATTCTTTGCCGAAAAATCATGACGAAAAAAAGCTTATAGAATCGCTTTTAAAGCCAGAAAATCAACAAGGTGATTTATTTACTAAAATTGCTCAAGAACTAGATTGGACTGTGGATGAAGTAATGGATGCTTACGCTGGTATTCTTGTACATATACACGATTCCAAAAAAGCAATAGGAGTTAGATCTCCTCTGGGGGATTTATTGCTCAAATATCCTGGAGTTTTTACCGAACAACAATATAGGATAATGGAAATTTACACTAATCAGGGTTTTGTTGGTAGAGGCGCGGTAGCAGAAATAACATTGGAGTATAATAAGTTATACGGAACTAATTTATCAGTAAGATCCGTTCGAAATTCTCTTAATGACGCTCTTTCAAAAACGGCTACGCTTTTTTCTGACTTAGAAAGTGAAGCTCGCTTATTAAGCGTCATTGATGAATATCCCCAGTATTTTACTTCCAGAATGAGAGATATTGCTAGAGCTTATCTTACCCGTCGCGAAGACGGCAGCAAGCATACTTTTATAGAGATTGCTAAAAATGAATCGATAAAACCAAAAGTCGTTAGTGAAAGCTGGGATGCGATCCAGGCCAGGATTGCAACGCTACCTGATATTTTAAAAGAAGAAGAAGAAACAAAGAGATTAATTCTTGAGGCGTTTAATGAAGGAAAAATCACTATAATTGAGCGGAGAGTATCAGAACTAAGATTAACTTGGAAAAATGGAGATAAATTAGATTATACAACTATTTTAAATAAATTAATTGATGAGGGGCATTTACCAGAGACCATGCGTGAAATTTCTCCTAGGGGAGGGCAGCTTGTTATTAGTAAATATTTTAATAGCGTAGATACAAAAGCAGGTGTCGACTTAAAAGGAGGTACGAAAGATAAAATTAAGATTTTAGAAGCTGTCGAAAAACATCCATCATATTTTACTGACTCGCAAAGACGAATAGTTGAAGAGCACGCGAGAGGGGGAAAGCCCTTTTCGCAAATAGATGTTAGACCAGCGCATTATGTCAATGCCGCCAGGAAGACTCAACAACTCCCTGTCATTCGAAAGGAAGAGGGCAGGTTAGTAGAATTATTTGAAAAATATATGTATGATTTATCGCTTCCACAACAAGAAGTTGTTCAATCTAGAATCTATGAATGGAATCAAGGGAATAAGCTATCACCATCGATTGTTGATGAACATATTTATAGAGCATATAGACATGCAAGGGGCAAGGTGCTAGATTTGCATGCCAAACAAGCGCTTCCTAGTCTTCCGTCTCGACCAACAACGGTTCCGGACTTATTTGTAGTAGATGCAAGGCAAGAACTACCAGACATTAGAATACGAAGGAAACAAGTTTATTCTAAACCGGCTCAAATTTCCGATATTCCCGATATCAAGCCACTTAAAGCTTTAGAGTCAGGACCAAGGGGGATTGTAGTTAAACCTCTTACAACAGTTCCGGTTACTGCGCCAAAACCCCCGACAAGCTGGTGGACATCTTTGGGGAAGGGGCTAGGTGTTTTTGGTAGGGCCCTTACTTCCGCCCCCGTTACTATTGTTGGTAATGTTGGCAATATCGGTACTCTTGTTGAGCTTAGAGATAGGTGGTTGGCCGAGAAAGGCGTCAATATCCCGGATGTTTCTATGGTGTATTGTATACCTTGTGAAGAGTTAAACCTTTTTTATAAGAAAAGCAGAAGAACGGGAAGCGACCTCTTATTAGAGGACCCTTTATTAACGGCAAGAGCTTTCGGATTTCTCTTAAGAGAATATGGTTTTCCTATTGATGAGCATCAAGCTAAGTCATTGCTTTCTAAGGTGGGTGACAGTGAGTATATAGCTGATGAAGAAAAAAGATGTGAATTTATGAGACGTCTCTTAGTAGAAGAAACCGAAAGATTAGTAGGAGAATTTGCGGAGTTATATGAAAAGGAACAAGGAGGACTGCCGAGTTATGTGAGGGCGCTTCCTTACTGGGTGATAGACAGTTTTTATAATTATGAATATATTGACGGCTCTCTCTCAGAGATAGAAAGTGGCATCCCTCTTCCCTAGTCCTCCTGTTACGAAACCGCCTTAACAGATTTTGCTATCAAGTGAGATAAGCGGGATTTTAGGCGAGAGGCCTTATTTTTCTTTATAAGATTCATTTTAGCGGCTTTATCTAGGGCTTGATAAACTAACGACAAACCTTCCGATTTTAAATCTTTTTTAAATTTTTTAATAGTGTCTTTAAGATTCTTTTTGCGCTTTTCGTTAATGACCCTAATTTTCCTATTTTGTCTTAAGGCCTTTTTAGCGGAACTTGTTATCGGCATGCCAGTTATACTAATTGATTATTGGGTTTTTGACAATACCGCGTATTCGTCCTTTATTATTGCTTTCGGCTTTATGTTAGTTTGCTTATTGTATTTTATTTGTATTTTACGCCGTCTCACTGTTTCCAGAATTGTCTTTTTTATTGATTCGGTCATAAAATCGGCGTATAAAATAACTTCGCCATTAATGGAGCGGGCGGCGCGTCCGGCCATTTGAATCAAACTGCGATGGCTTCTTAAAAATCCTTCGCGGTCAGCGTCTAAAATGGCTACCAAACTTACTTCCGGCAAATCCAGTCCTTCTCTCAATAAGTTTATTCCCACAATCACATCTATTTCTCCTCTGCGAAGCGAGCTCAACACTTCTGTTCTTTTTAGTGTTTTTATTTCTGAATGCAGATAATTGGCTTTAATTCCCCTTTTTAATAAAAATTCTGTTAAGTCCTCGGACGCTCTTTTAGTTAAAGTTAACGCTAGGACCCTTTCGTTTTTATCAATTCTTATTTTGATTTCTTTAAGCAAATCGTGAACTTGATTTTGAGCGGACCTTATTTTTATTTTTGGGTCTAAAATGCCGGTGGGCCGAACTAATTGTTCCGCTATTTGTCCGTTTTGTTTTGCCCTTTCTAATTCATAGCGGCTTGGAGTGGCGGAAACAAAAATAGTTTGTCCTATTTTTTGGTTAAACTCCACGAAAGTGAGCGGGCGATTATCAAGAGCCGAAGGTAGACGAAAACCGTAGTCCACCAAAACTTGCTTGCGGCGGCGGTCGCTTTCTTGCATGGCGTTGAGTTGGGGGACGGAAATATGCGATTCGTCTATAAATAATAAAAATGGTTTGGGAAAGTAATCCAAAAGAGTTAACGGCGGGTCTCCCGGCGTTCGAAAATTTAAATGGCGGGAATAATTTTCAATGCCGTTTACGTATTTATTTTTTTTAAGCATTGCCAGGTCAAATAATGTTTTCTTTTCAAGCCGTTCCGCTTCCTCAAATTTATTGGCGGATTGCAATTCTTCTATTCTTTGCTCCATTTCCGATTTTATATTTTGTAAAGATAAATTAAATTTGTGTTGCGGAGCAACCCAAAATTTAGCCGGATAAATGGATGCGGATGAGGTAATTTTCCTTTTTTTGATTTCAATATTAATTTTTTCGTCGGTTACCAAATGAATAAAAATCCTGCTGCCTTTAGCCGTATTTGTTACGGAAAATTCTCCCAACCCCGGTTCGTTGTCGTTCCTTTGGTATTGAAGTAAATTAAGGTGGCGAATTAAGTCCTGACTGCTAATTACTTGGCCGGCTCTTAATTCTAATCTTACATTTTTATAGAGGTCGGGGTCGCCAATGCCGTATATGCAAGAAACAGACGCCACTACCAGTGTGTCTTTTCTTGTTAAGACGCTTTGGATAGTTGCGTGGCGCAACTTATCAATTTCGGCATTTACGCGGGCCTCTTTTTGTATATAAGTATTGCTTAAAGGCAGATAGGCCTCTGGTTGGTAATAATCATAGTAAGATACAAAATACTGGATGGCATTATTGGGGAAAAAAGATTTGAATTCCTGGTATAGCTGGGCGGCAAGGGTTTTGTTCGGGGAAATTACCAGGGCGGGCATTTTTAATTTTTTAATTACTGAAGCCATCGTGAAGGTCTTGCCTGAGCCGGTTATACCTAACAAAACCTGATTTTTAAAATTTTTTTCAACGCCATCAACAAGTTTTGCGATTGCTTGGGGCTGGTCTCCTTGCGGCGTGAATTGTGATATTAGCTGGAAGCTCATATTTGAAATGAGCTGGAATTATGCCATAAAGTCCTATATTATGGAAGCAATAGTTCGACAAGCCCTTCGGCGCGGCTCAGGACAAGCTCACTATAAAATGATTTATTTTCTATCGGGTCAATTATTGTCTAAAAAGGAAAACTTCGCGGTAGTTAGCGCCGGCGGAATAGGGTATAAAGTTTTTATCACTCACAGGACCGCAAAAAATTTACCCTTAACGGGAAGCGGTGTCAGTTTATTTTCTTATTTACACGTCAAAGAAGACGCTTTGGATTTATATGGATTTTTAGACGAATCGGACCTGCATTTATTTGAAAAATTAATTCAAGTTAACGGCGTTGGCCCCAAGACCGCTTTGGGCGTTATGGCGATATCCTCCTCGGATAATTTGATTGCCGCCATTAATGAAGGGAAAATTGATTTATTGACCAGAGCATCGGGAATTGGAAAGAAAACTGGAGAAAGAATTATTTTAGAATTAAAAGGCAAATTGGCATCTTTAAATTCCGCCGGCACAGTGAGATTAATGGAATCCGACTTGGACCTGGAAGAGGCCTTGGTGAGCTTGGGGTATTCTAAGCAGCAAGCGCAACGCGGCATTGCTCAACTGGATTCTCAAATTAAAGGATTAGAGACGCGACTTATGGCCGCGCTTAAGATTATTAAAAGCAAATGATTAGAAAGATATTTTATCGTTTTTCTTGGCTGGTTTTTATCTATCACTGGTTATGGTCTTTTTTTGCCGCTTTATTCTGCGATTTTCCCTCAAGGAACATTTTTGTTTTAGGTGTTACGGGCACAAAAGGAAAGTCCACCGTTTTAGAGCTTACGGCTTTTATTTTAGAAAAAGCGGGAAAGAAAGTAGCCGTAAGTTCTTCTTTGCGTAATGGTGAGTCCTCCATGACAATGCCCGGAAGATTTTTCTTGCAAAGATTTTTGAAGAAAGCGGTTGTCGGTAAATGTGATTACGCTCTAATAGAAGTAACTTCTCAAGGGGTTTCACAAAGTCGCCACCGTTTTATCAAGTGGGATGCTGTTATTTTTACTAATTTGTCTCCAGAACACATTGAAGCCCATGGTTCGTTTGATAATTATAAAAAAGCCAAATTAGATTTTTTTAGGTATGCGGGCAGTGGATTCTCAAAATTATTTATAATTAATAAAGACGATGCTAGCTCAAAAGATTTCATAGATGCCGTTGGAGGAGGAAAAATTATTCTTTATGAAAAAAGCGATTTGTTTTCCAATTTAATTGGCGATTTTAATAAATATAATATCGGCGCCGCCGTCGCTTTCGCGGAATCGCGAGGCATTGCGCGCGATATTATTAAAGAAGCCGTGGGCGAGTTCTCCGGAATTTCCGGAAGAATGGAATTTTTAAAAAAAGAACCATTTGCCGTGGTTTTGGATTATGCTCATACGCCGGACTCTTTGCGTAAAGTTTATGAGGCCCTTAGAGAAAAAAATCCCAATTCCCATCCGCCAGTTGGCGGACCAATTTCCAAATTAATATGTGTATTAGGCGCGGCCGGTGGGGGGAGAGATAAATGGAAGCGTCCGGAAATGGGTAAAATTGCCGGGCAATATTGCGATGAAATCATCTTGACGGATGAAGATTCATATAATGAAGAACTGGAAGACATTATTAATGAAATAGCCGCGGGTTGTCCTCGGGCTCAAAAAATATTGGACAGAAAAGAAGCTATTAAAAAAGCTGTTAGTTTGGCTGGGCCCGGCGATGTCGTGGCAATTACCGGAAAGGGCAGTGAGCGGTGGATTCACAAAAAAAACAACCAAAAAATTCCCTGGAGCGACAAGCAAGTGGTATTATCTGTCATATGAAGATAACTTTCTACGGGGCGGTCAAATCGGTTACCGGAGCAAATTATTTGCTAGAAGATGGCGATACTAAAATTTTGATAGATTGCGGATTGCATCAGGGAAGCAGTTATTGCGAAGCCCATAATTGGGAGCCGTTTTTGTATGACCCCAAAGAAATAAAAGCGGTCTTTGTTACTCATTCTCATATTGACCACATTGGACGCTTGCCTCAATTAGTTAAATCGGGATTTGGCGGAAAAATTTTTTCCACTCCCCCCACCAGAGACGCCTCGGGGCTTTTACTTTTGGATTCGGAGCATATTCTATCTCAAGAAGCTGATAAAAAAAATAAGCCATTACTGTACACATCAAATGATATTTCATTGACGATGCAATTATGGGAAGGAGTGGAATATCACCAATCCATTAAGATAGATAATTTATCAGTGAGATTATACAATGCTGGCCATATTTTGGGCTCAAGTTTTATACTTGTTGATAACGGAAGGACTAAAATTGTTTTTTCGGGTGATTTGGGAAATAGTCCGGCTCCGCTATTGGGCTCAAAAGAAGAATTGCCGGAGGCCGATTATTGCGTAATGGAATCCACTTATGGCGGCAGAATTCACGAGGACCTGGAAAAAAGAAAAGAAATCATTGAGGACCTGATTGAGGACGTGGTCAGAAGTAATGGGGTTTTAATGATTCCGGCTTTTGCCATGGAACGAACGCAGGAAATGATTTTTGAAATTGACCAATTAGTTGAACAAAAGCGAATTCCAAGAATCCCGGTTTTTATTGACAGTCCTTTGGCGATTAAATTGACCGAAGTTTATGAGAAAAATCGCCGCTATTTGATTGACGGCAGTATGCATTTTAATTTTCCTGGCCTGAAGACAACCTTAACTACCGAAGAGTCCAAATCAATTAATGATGTCTTGCCTCCAAAGGTGATTATTGCCGGTTCCGGCATGTCTAATGGCGGGAGAATTTTACATCACGAGCGCCGTTATTTATCGGACCCAAACAGCACATTGCTTGTGGTTGGTTATCAAGCTATGGGTTCGTTGGGAAGAAAATTATTGGATGGAGAGAAAAAAGTTAAGATATTTGGCGAGGAGATTAATGTGAATTGCAAGGTTAAGGCCATTAGCGGTTATTCCGCTCATGCCGACAAACCGCAATTATTAAATTGGATTAAGCCGCAAAGACAAAATTTAAAAAATATATTTTTAGTTCAAGGCGAAGAAAAAGAAGGCAATGTTTTGGCGCAGGCATTGAAAGATGAGTTGGCAATTAACGCTATGCTTCCAGACCTTAATGTTTCTTATGAATTAAAATAAGTTATAATAAAACCGTGGCAGGCAGAAAGCGTTTATCTAATATTAAACATAAAATTTGTATTTCCGGCGCCGCTGAAACAGGGCATTGTTCCTTAGATACTTTGGAAAATGCCGAAAAGATGGGGGCGGAAGTTGCTAAAGCCGGTTTTATTTTAGTAACCGGAGCTACTACGGGCGTTCCTTATTGGGGGGCTAAGGGGGCGAAAAAAGAGGGAGGCACGGTAATAGGTTTTTCTCCGGCCGCTTCCGAAACTGCTCATATCAAGTCCTATCGTTTGCCGGTGGACTATCACGATACGATTGTTTTTACCGGCTTTGATTATGCCGGCCGCAATTTATTATTAGTTCGTTCATCAGACGCCGTGATTATTATTTGCGGAAGAATAGGAACGTTAAATGAATTTACTATTGCCTTTGAAGACAGAAAGCCCATTGGCGTTCTTGAGGGGAGTAATGGAACTGCGGATTTTATACGCGAATTATTAACTAAATCTCATCGCGGATTTGGGAAGGTTGTTTTCTCTTCTGACCCTAAGGAATTATTAAAGATGGTTGTGGAAATGATAGAGCAAGAAAAAAATGATAAACATTAACAGTAAATATTATGAATGAAGTTTATTTGCAATTAGTTTTAGCTGTTGTTTTAGGGGCGAGTTTGGGCGTTGAAAGGCAACTAGCCGGAAAGGTGGCCGGAGTTCGCACTTACGCGCTGGTGTCATTGGGAGCGGCGTTATTTTCTTTGATGTCTAAACATGCCTTTCCCGAATTTTGGGGTATGCCGGGTTTTGACCCGTCTCGCATAGCTTCTCAAGTGGTGGTGGGCATTGGTTTTTTGGGGGCTGGCTCTATTATTTTTTATGAGTCCCGAGTTCATGGACTAACAACCGCCGCTGGCTTGTGGGTAGCGGCCGCCATTGGCATGTCTGTAGCTTACAGCTTGTATTCCATAGCGATTTTTTCTACGGGACTTACTCTCGCGGTTTTTGTTTTTCTTTGGTTTTTGGAAGATAGGGTGGTTAAAAAAGCGGCCCTTTCCAATGGAAATAAGGGCAAATAAAAATTTTTTATCAATAAGGCGGATATTTATTGGTCTGACGATTTTGGGCGCGTTGCAATCTCTTCTTGGCTTGATTCAGTTTGTTTCTCATAAAAGTTTGGGTTTATATTTTTTAGGCGAGTCCTTTTTAAGCCCTCTTAATAAGGACTTGGCCCGGGTTTTTATTGATGGGGGACGGTTATTAAGGGCCTATGGCTTGTTTCCTCATCCCAATATTTTAGCCACTTTTTTGGTTTTAAGTTTGTTAAGCGTTTATTTTCTGTACAATAAAAAATTTTTATTCTTATTCGTTGCGACGATATTTATAAATTGGCTAGGATTGATTTTGACTTTTTCTCGGGCCGGCTGGATTGTGGGAATAATGGCAAGCGCGCTTTTTCTTTTAATTAATTATAATAAGGACTTATTATTAATTGTTTTTTTAACGTTCGTAACTTTGAGCTTGATGTTTTCTTGGGCGATTTTCCCCCGCGTTAATTTTAATTATCAGGACTTTTCCGTACAGAACCGTTTAAGCGATTATCAATTTGCTTGGGAAAAAATAAAAGAAAAACCGTGGTTTGGTCACGGCTTAACTTTTGCGATGGGCGAGCGTCCCATTCATAATTTATATTTAACTATTGCGGTAGAAATAGGGCTGGTTGGTTTTTCGTTATTTCTTATTTTTTTAATTTATTTATTTATTGGAAATTGGCCTGCCAGTTGGCGGATGGAAATTGGAAATTTGAAAATAATGCTTCTGGCATTAGTTTTACTTGGTTTATTTGACCATTTTTTATGGACTTTGCGTTCCGGCCTGATAATATTTTGGTTGGTTTCGGGACTATTGCTTACCAGCCGTGTTTGGCGCAAATAGCGTCGTTAAGGTACTTAATAGACCAAATATAAGCGCCCGTCCGCAGGTCTGTGCGATATTCTTGCGCCATTTTTACAACGCCCTCCGTGCCGGTGCGCATGTATTTTTCTAATTGTTCAAATATGGTCTTTTTGTCGTATTGCGCTCCTTCAATATCTTGTTGCCACTCAAAATAAGACACGGTGACGCCGCCGGCATTGGCTAATAAGTCAGGCACTATCACGATTCCTCTTTTGGTAAAAATATCTTCGGCTTTTTGAAAACAAGGGCCGTTTGCGCCTTCAATAACTAATTTTGCTTCCGTGGTGTTGGCCCAGTTATCATCAATGGAATTTTCTTTGGCGCAGGGAGCGTCTATTTCATGCGGTTGGCGCAGTAAATTTTCAAAAGTAATTTCGTGAGCATTGGGAAATCCGGCAACGGTTTTATTTTCATTGGCATAGTCGTAGAGTTCCTCCATATTAATGCCGTTGGCATTATAAATTGTGGCATTAACTTCGGCGACTCCAACAATTTTAATTCCGAACTGACCGGCATATAAACCAAAATGAGAACCTACGTTGCCAAAGCCGTGAATTACTGCTCGAGGATGTTTTGTGTTGATCACCGCTTCCGGCAGGGCTTTTAGTTCTTTTAAAGTACTGTAAGCGTATAGCATTCCCAATCCAGTTGCCTCCTTGCGTCCCGGACAACCGCCTCCCCCCCTACTTAGGGGTTTGCCTGTAACTACCGCTCCGGAACCGGAAAAGGGGTGAGATTTGCAATAACGAGTGCTAATAAGCCGCATTATTTCTTCATTAGTTCCGTAATCAGGCGCCGGCACATCAACCGTTGGCCCCATCGCGTTCCCCATTTCATCCACAAATTTTTCCACTATCCCCCTTATTTGTTCTTTAGAATAAATCTTTGCATTAATTCCTATCCCCCCCTTTGCGCCTCCAAAAGGCAAGCGTCGTTCCGGGTCCGGTCCCACGGTGGCGCATTTTAAAGTCATTTCCACCGCTAACGCTTTGATGGTATTCAGGTCTCCACCGGTATCTTTATCAAAACGCAAGCCGCCTTTATAGGGGCGATGGCCAGTCGCGTAAGGATTTACATGACGAATGCGATAAGCGGTAAAATGTTGTTTGCCAACCCGGATTCTCATTTCTAAAACCCTGGAAAAAGTTTTCAGTTCTTTTATAACGTAGGGTTTTAGTTGAAGTATTTTAGCGGTTTCATCAATTCGCTTAAAGACACTTTCTAAATAATGCCTTCCGTCCATTTGCTGTAATTATAATGTCTTTCTTGCAATAAGCAATAATTTTTAATAAAATCCTTATCATATGACGAAATACCTTATAGGTGTTTTTTTATCGCTCGCGGTCATTCTGGGAATATATTATTTTTTTGGACCCCCTTCTTCTTATTTGGAAGAGAAAGAATTCCGATTAGAGCCCATTAAGATTGGTTTTGTCGGTTCTTTAAGCGGTGATTCTGTTTCTTACGGCGCTTCCGTTAAAAACTCCATTGATTTGGCCGTTAAGGATTTAAGGACTCAAGGAAGGTTGATTGATATTGTTTATGAGGATAGCAAGTGCAACGGCGAGACTGCTCGCGCTGCGATTACAAAGCTTATTGATGTAGATAAAATAAAAATTATTATCGGCGGCGTTTGCAACGGAGAAACTCTAGCAATGTCAGAAATCGCGGAAAAAAATAAAGTCATTCTTTTTTCGCCGTCCGCTTCAAGTCCTGACCTTACCGGCGCCGGAACTTTTGTTTTTAGAAACATTCCCTCTGATTCTTATGGCGGTTATGTGCTGGGAGAAATTTTGAGCAATCAATATAAAGACCTGGCCATTATTTCAGAAAGCACCGAACACGCTCAATCATTAAGGCGTTCCTTTTTAGAAAAGGTTTCTAAAGCCAATGTTCAAGTGTCCGTGGACGAAATTTTTTCTCCCGACACGAAGGACTTTCGTTTAATTTTCTCCAAAATAAAAAATTCTAAAGCCGAAGCTATTATAATAAATTCGCAAACGGAACAATCGGGCGGTCTTTTGGCGAAGGGGATAAGAGGTGCGAAAATCACCTTGCCGATGTTCGCTCATATAATTCCTAACGGGGCGAAGTTTTTAGAAATTGCCGGCAAGTCGGCGGAAGGCATTGTTTTCACCGATTTGCCCAATATTGACCACGACAATATCAGAGTTCAGGCCTTTTTAGGGGACTATAAAAAAACATTCGGCAAAATTAACGACCCCGAATTTTATATGGCCGCTTCTTACGACGCGGTAAACATTTTGGTCCAGGCCATTGAAAAAGTTAATTACGATTATATAAAAGTTAGAGATTATTTATATAATATGGCGGAGTACGATGGCTTATTAGGGAAATATTCTTTTGATTTAAACGGCGATGTGGTTGGGGTGAATTTAATTTTAAGGCAGATTAAGGATGGCAAAATAGAGGATAAAAATATATAATTTAATTAATGCTCTTCAGGTTTCTTGTTTATCTCTTGGTGATTTCTTTTTTATTGAATTTTGTTTGGGAAGTTTCTCAAATGTCCTTTTACAAATTTGAAGGATTGGGAGATATTTCCAATTATTTAAAATTTATTGAAGTTCACTGGATTGTTTCTTTTAAAGACGCTCTTATAGTTGTCTGTTTGTATTTATTAACCGGAATGCTGATGAGAAATATGTATTGGGGAAGAAAAATAAGCAATAAAAAATTGGCGATACTATTCGTTTTAGGCGGGTTGTGGGCGATATTGGTGGAATATCACGCAATTAATAATAATCGTTGGGCTTATTCAAGTATTATGCCGATTTTGCCCCTGTTAAATGTCGGTCTTTTGCCTGTTTTTCAAATGATGCTTCTGCCTTTATTATCCATACTTTTGACACGAAATCAGCTTAAAAGTTAACTTTACTTATGCGTCTTGTTTCAATTTATGTATTTGGCAAGTCCCTTTATCGTATTCTTACTTTTTTGCGTCTTAATTTTTTAGCAAAAAGGGATTTGAATTATTTGAAATTATCTATGAATGTTTGGGAGAGGTTTCTGGTCCGTTTATTCACTTATCTTTTCTACGGGCTGTTGATTGCCATATCTTTAATGTGGATTTTTTCGGAAATAATGTGGATGAAAATTATTGGAATTGTTCTGGCTCTATTTTTGGCGGACAGATTGTGGTGGCTCAAGAAAGAATCAACTTCTGCTTGGTCAATATTAGAGTACTCTCTAGACAGGGCAACTTTATTTGGCGGCAATTTTTATTTATGGGTTGCGGAAAGGGCATTGGGTTATGACGAAGTAAAAGATTTATTATCATTGAAAAAATCCGCTTATAAAAAAATTAGAAAAGAAATTAAAGAAGAATTAAATAAAACTTTGAATGCCAAAATTTCCAAAGAAGAATTATTAAAGGAGGCGCAAGATTTACTGGAAGACGGTTTTAATGTGTCCCCCGATTTGTTATTTTCTCGTTTAATGGAAAAGAGTAAAGATGTTAAGATTATCACAGATAATGCTGGAATATATCCAAAATCTTAAAGTTAATAAGATTATACAAAAGCTCATTCTGGTTGATTTAACTGTTATGAGCGGATGGAGCTTAGTAGACCCTGTTTTTGCTATTTTTATTATTGACAGAATTCAAGGGGCGACCGTTGTTACTATCGGATTTGCCGCGGCTATTTATTGGTTTGCCAAGTCAATGCTTCAAATGCCCGTAGCTTTAATGTTGGATAGGATTAAAGGGGAAAAGGACGACCATTTAGTTCTAGTTTTGGGTTTAACTCTGTCCAGTTTAGCTGCCATCAGTTTAATTTTTATCACTCAAATATGGCAGTTGTATTTAATTAAATTATTGCAGGCAATAGCTTTCTCTCTTTTTATTCCTTCGTGGTATAGTCTTTTTTCGCGTCATTTGGACGGAAGTCATCGCTCATTTGAGTTTTCTTTGGATAGCACCGTAGCGGGGTTGGCCGCCGGTTTAACGGGGTTATTGAGCGGTGTCTTGGTGCAGTCGTTTGGATTTGTGGCTATATTTTTTATAGCGGCCGCATTGAGTTTGCTTGCCGCAATAATTATTGTTTTGGTGCCTGAAATCGCCCTTCCTCCCCGCGATTCTAAAGTGGGGGAGCATATGGTCGGAGACCATACGCCCAAAAGTATCAATAAATAACTTTTAATTTTAATATGGAAAATCGTGAGATTGAGAAAATTTTGCGGGAGATAGGCGAGTATCTTGAAATGCAGGGCGAATCATTTTTTAAAATTAAGGCCTACGAAAAAGCGGCGGATGTTGTTGGTTCTTTATCGGAGAAAGTAAGCGATATTTATGAAAAAGGAGGTAGGGGGTCTTTAGAAAAAATTTCCGGCATAGGGATCTCTATCGCGGAAAAAATTGAAGAATTGATAAAGACCGGCCGCTTAAAATATTACGAACAATTAAAAAAAGAAATGCCGGTTAATCTATCAGAATTAGAACGGATTCAAGGCCTTGGAGCAAAAAGTATTTATAAATTGTACAAGAAATTAGGTATTACCAATCTTAAAGAATTAGAAGAAGCGGTAAAAAAAGGCAAAATAAGGGATTTAGAAGGATTTGGGAAAAAGACAGAGGAAAATATTTCTAAGGGATTAGAATTTATAAACAAATCTGGCTCCAGATTTGTTTTGGGGGAAGTGATGCCCTTAATAAAAGAAATAGAACACCATCTAAAAAAATTAAAAGAAGTTGAAGATGTGGTAATCGCAGGTTCAGTTCGCCGCAAAAAGGAAACAATCGGAGATGTGGATATTTTAGTTATATCTGACAATCCTAATCCTGTAATGGATTTTTTTGTTTCTATGTCGGAAGTTGGAATAGTTTATGCTCGCGGCGACACTAAATCGGCCATAAAATTAAAAAATGGTTTGGATGTAGATTTGCGGGTGGTATCAAAAGAATCTTATGGGGCGGCTTTAAATTATTTTACGGGCTCAAAAGAGCATAATATCGCCTTGCGTCAGATTGCTATGGATAAAGGATGTAAACTTAACGAGTACGGATTATTCAAGGGCGAGAAAATGATAGCCGGCAAGACGGAGCAGGACTTATATAAGGCGTTGGGTTTGGATTATATAGAGCCGGAGTTAAGAGAAATGACCGGAGAAATAGAGGCCGCTCAAAAAGGAGGGTTGCCACAATTAATTCAATACGAGGACTTAAAAGGTGATTTGCAGATACAAAGTAATTGGTCTGACGGAGCTGATTCTATTGAGGATATGGCTCAAGCCGCTATAAACGTCGGTTTAGAATATATGGTGATTACCGACCATACCAAGCGATTGGCAATGGCGAATGGATTGGATTCGGAAAGGATTTTAAAACAGATAAAAGAAATTGACGAATTAAATTTAAAGTTTGGTTCAAAATTCAGAATTTTAAAAGGTAGTGAATGTGATATCTTGAAAGACGGCAGTATGGATTTGCCTGATGAAATTTTGGCCCAATTAGATGTAGTGGGGGGCTCTATCCATTCTTATTTTAATCTATCTAAAGAAGAACAAACAAAGAGAATGCAAAAGGCGATGAATAATCCAAACGTAGATATTATTTTTCATCCCACAGGAAGACGAATTAATAAACGGCCCGCTTATGAGCTTGATATGGAAGCGATTATAAAAACTGCCAAAGAAACTAGGACCATTTTAGAGATTGACGCCTTTCCTGACCGCTTAGATCTTAAAGATGACCATATTAGGCAGTGTGTTAATGAGGGCGTTAGATTGTCAATTGATTCTGACAGCCATTCCGTTTCTCACTTTTCTGTGTTAGAGTATGGCATTGCTCAAGCTAGGCGCGGTTGGGCTGAGAAGAAGGATATTATTAATGCTTGGCCGTTAGAAAAGATGCTTAGCATGCTTAAGAATGGAGGAAAATAAAAGTTATACAAAAGTTATATCAGCAGGAATTATAGTAGTTAGACAGACCCAACAAGGTCCTAGGTTTTTATTGCTTTATAGGGCTAAGGGAGTTTGGGATTTTCCGCGTGGACGAATGGAGGCAGATGAAAAAAGTTGGCAGACCGCCTTTAGAGAAGTAAGTGAAGAAACAGGATTAAAAAAATCTGATTTAGAGATGCAACAAAATTTTAAGGTTTATGAGAAGTTTCCGTATTCTCGGGGAAAAGAAAGGGTTTTTAAGATAGTAATTTTTTATTTGGCAAAAACCGAAAAATCAGAAATTAAGATTTCTTCCGAGCATGAGGGCTACGGCTGGTTTTCTTATAATGAAGCGCGAAGAATGTTGTCTAGATATAAAGTTAGAATGGCGATTCTTAAAAAGGCCTTCTTTTATATCAAGGGGCCGGCTACTGTCGTTGCATCGCCGGTGGTGGCTATTTAACCTGCGTGACTATTTTTCTAAAAACTTCCGGCTGATTTTCTGCCAAATCGGCTAATATCTTTCTGTCTAATTTAATATTTTTATTTTTTAGCAGGGAAATAAATTTGCTGTATGACAGTCCTTCGTCTCTAACCGCGGCATTTATTTTGACTTGCCATAGGGCCCTAAAGTCCCTTTTTCTTTCCTTTCTTCCTCTGAAGGAATGAGACCAGGCGTGAAGCAAGGCCTCTTTGGCGGCTCTTTCTTTGGACTTTCTTCCCCAGCGAAATCCTTTTGTGTATTTTAATATCTTTTTTCTTTTTTTAGTGGCAATCGTGCCTCTTTTAACTCTGGTCATATTTTAGTTTTTAGATGTAAGGTACGGAAGGAAAACTTTAGCGTCCATTCTTTCAAGTTGCCTGTTCTCCCTTTTTGACTGTATTTGTTTGCCCGTTTTTTTAGCGCGAAAATGGTCCTGCGCCATCTTGCGGCGCATTAATTTTCCGGTTTTTGTAATTCTTATTCTTTTGGTTACGGATTTCCTTGCCATTTTTAATTTTTATATTTTATTTTTTAATTTTTTATGATTTGTACTTGCATTCCTCGTCCCATAAATTTGATTGAGGAGATAACTTTATGGTCAGTTATCATATTTTTCAAAAACTCCTTTAATTTTTCCTCTGCCAAATCTTTATGGGCTTTTTCTCTGCCACGAAGCACTAAAATAATGTTTACCACTCTGCCCTCGCCTAAAAATTTATTAATTTGATTAGCTCTAACTTGGAGGTCATTTGTGGCTGACCTTCCGCTTATTTGAACCTGCTTCGTTTCAAGATTTTTTTGTCCAATTTTTTGCTTTTTCAACTTCTTCTCTTGCTGATAACGATACTTATCAAAACTCATAATGCGAGCAACCGGGGGCTTGGCAGAAGCGGCTATTTCAATTAAGTCCAGTCCCCTTTCTTTCGCTTTTAGGATGGCTTGGTCGCGGCTCATAACTCCTAAGCTTTGCCCCTGTTCATCAATTACCATCAACTGTTCAGCGGTGATTTGATTGTTTAGTTTTGGATTTTGCAAGAAAGTTTATGGTAAGGATAGCTTATAAAAGATAAAAAGTCAAAATTTATTTTTTGTGGAAGTGGGGAGAATTGAACTCCCGTCCGAAAGCATGTCCGCCAAACTTTCTACAAGTTTATCCAAGTTAATTTAAATTTTTCAGCTTAAAACTTGGCAAAAACTGAAAAATTTTACTGACTAAATTTTCATTTCGAAACATCAGTTTTTCGAAACAGAGCCTAAGATTATTACACCGGTTATGGCTTTATTAGGCATAAGCCGCCGGTGCCGCATTAAGCGTATGCCAACGCGGGTTGTCGATTAAATGTGTTTGCAGTTAATCTTGCGCAGTTTTTAAAGGGCCTGCAACCTTACTTGCTTATCTGGTTTCAATGTTCCGTCGAAGCCTTGACCACTCCCTTTTTTTAATGGTTTCACGCTTATCCGTTTTCTTTTTCCCCCGTCCGATACCAATTTCAATCTTAATCTTTCCGTTTTTATTGTACAATTTTAATGGCACTATTGTCAAGCCGTTTTCGTGGGTTTTCCCAATCAACTCTTTTATTTCTTCTTTTTTTAATAATAAGCGGCGGGTGCGTTTTGGGTCGTAGTCCGGAGGAGTGTTAGCCGGCTGATAAGGAGGAATGTCGGCGTTTAATAACCATGCTTCATTATTTTTAACAATCACAAAAGAACCGACTATGCTCGCTTTGCCGGTTTTGATGGCCTTAACTTCAAATCCTTTTAACTCAATTCCCGCTTCGTAGGTCTCCAGGATTTCGTAGTTAAAGTACGCTTTTTTGTTAGTAATGTTTGTGTCCATCGGCGTTTAGATAGTAGCACGATTTTAGAAAATGCCGATAAGCGAACCCTGACCCGCTTCTCCCGCTTTTTTCTTTGAAGGTTTGGTCTTCTTTTTTTCGTCCGTGACTTCTTTGACGGCATCCACATAAGCGCAAAAATCGCAACTGGCGGAAGACGGCGGAATTTTCTCATCGTTAAGGCATTTGTGGGCATTAAAAATTTCTTTTTCAATCCAACCGTCTTTTCCGTCATAAGGTATGAGCGTTATGTCAAATTCTAGCTTGCCGTCAAAGGCCTCTTTATCGGTGCGGCCATTGCAATACACAAAATAACCGGTGCTGGAGACCTTGTGTCCATTCTGACGCAGAAGCCATTGATAAATTTCCATTTGGCGTTTATAGCCGCCTTGCCATTCTTTATCAATGTTGGTGATGACCTCGTTTTTGCTGGTGGATTTATAATCAACGACAATTAGTTCGCCCTGCGCATTAATCCAGAGATCGTCAATTGCGCCGGAGATTATAAAATTAGTTGGTTGATGGTGATACTGAATGCCGACAAAATTTTCCCGCCATTTATTTATTTCCGGATGGCTAAACGGGATGGCGTCAATTTTATAATATTTGACCAGCGGGTGAGTTGATTGGGCGGCGCGGTGAATGTCAAATTCTTTTTTTAATAAAGTGTCTACTGCCGAATTTAAACTAAAAGGAAAGCCGGGTGGCTGACCCACGCCCAGACGGCGGTCTAGATAGAAACAATGAGGACATGCCAAAAACAGCTCTATTTTGGAGCGGCTTAATTTAAAGGGATAAGCTGATTTCGGATCGTAAAGATTTTTGGTTCTTCTGGAAGTATAATATTCGGACATTGCTTTATTTTAACGAAAAATAATTTTTTTATCTATAACCAAAGACCACTTGTTTTCTCCAACCCCAATATAAACCACCACCCCCTTCCTCTCCTCAACCTGTTACGGCTCATATAAATTGCGACTCGCTTGTCGTGTGCTATATAGCAAAAAAGCGAACTCAACCCGTCCCGATACTGTTAGTATCGGGACTTGGGATTCTATCAGCGCTTTTTTGCTTATAGCCTTACTCCAAGCTTCGTAATTTATATATTCGCCTCCACGGCCTCGTCGAGAAAGAGGGTGGTGGTTTTTGTTTAGTATACAGCCCCACCTCGTATCCTGAATCAATATTTAATCCGAGTTCAGTTTTATTCTGAACGAGGACGGTATTGATGAAGGATATGGGGTGGGGTTGCTATATAGAGGATGGTTGTTGATGAACGAACCTTCGTTGAAAAAAAGCAGTTTTTGGCTTATTATTTTACTTATGTTGCGTGGTTTAAAACAGTTTAATCTTCCAGAAATTGAAGAAAAAGTTTTGGATTTTTGGCGAGAAAATAATATCTTTTCAAAAACCTTAAGCCAATCAAAAGGGAAAAGAGAATTCATATTTTATGAAGGTCCTCCGACTGCCAATGGCCGTCCCGGCACTCATCATATCTTAGCCCGTGCTTTTAAAGATATTATTTTACGGTTTAAAACTATGCAAGGTTATTATGCGCCCCGTCGCGCCGGTTGGGATACGCAGGGCTTGCCCGTGGAAATTGAAGTTGAAAAAGAATTAGGAATTAAAAACAAGCAGGACATAGAAAAATTTGGCATTGCCGAATTTAATAAAAAAGCCAAAGAATCCGTCTGGAAATATAAGGATGAATGGGAAAAATTAACTGAAAGAATCGGTTTTTGGTTGGACTTTGAAAATGCGTATATAACTTACGAAAACGATTATTTGGAAAAATTGTGGGGCGTTTTTAAAAAGATTGACGAGAGGGGATTATTAAATAAGTTTTATAAAGTAGTTCCGTGGTGCCCTCGTTGCCAAACATCTTTATCAAGCCATGAGTTGGGACAGCCGGGGGCGTATAAGAAAGTTAAGGACCCGTCAGTATATATAAAGTTCCAAATCCCAAGTTCCAAATCCCAAGTTAACGAATACTTATTAATATGGACCACCACTCCGTGGACTTTGCCGGCAAATCTGGCTATTGCCGTAAATCCGGAATTAACTTACACAAAATATGAAATTAATGGCGAATATATTTGGGCTGTTAACGCGCCGCCATTTTCTTCGGACACTAAGATAGAGGTCATAGAAAAACTTTCCGGAAAAAAAATGATTGGCCTAAAATATGAGTCCTTGTATGAAAATAACGGTCCTCATGAAGTGGTGAAGGCTGATTTTGTCAGCGCGGAAGATGGAACCGGATTAATTCATATTGCCTCTTTTGGCGAGGATGACTTGAATTTAATGAGAAACAAAATGAGCGACTTTCCCGTAACTATTGATGACCAGGGGATTATGAAAAACGGATTGCCCGGCGCGGGCAAATATATTAAAGAAGCGGATAAAGATATATTAGAAGACCTTCAAAAAAGAAATTTGCTTTTTTACCAGACCACGATTGAACATGACTATCCTTTTTGCTGGCGCTGTTCCAGAGCCCTCATTTACTTTCCCAGATTTTCTTGGTTTATAGAGATGAGTAAGTTAAGAAGCGATTTGTTAAAAGCCAACGAGAAAATAAATTGGATTCCCCATCATCTTCAAAGCGGGCGTTTCGGGGAGTGGCTTCAAGGGGTAAAGGACTGGGCTATTTCTCGCGAGCGTTATTGGGGCACGCCATTGCCTATTTGGGAGTGTGAAAAATGCGATGAAAAATTAGTGATTGGCAGCAGAGACGAACTTAAAGAGCATGGCGGTGAGGCGCCGGCTGATTTGCATCGTCCTTATATTGATGAAGTGAAATTAATTTGTCCGAAGTGTAATGGCTCTATGACAAGAGTGAAAGAAGTGGCGGATGTTTGGTTTGATTCCGGCGGCATGCCGTTTGCGAGCGGAGAATATCCGAACCGTTATCCGGCGGATTATATTTGCGAAGCAATTGACCAAACTCGCGGCTGGTTTTATACATTGCTGGCCATTGGCGTTTTATTAAATGAAGACACCCCTTACAAAAATGTTATTTCACTTGGCCATCTTTTAGATAAACATGGACAGAAAATGTCTAAATCAAAAAATAATATCGTTGACCCTTGGGAGATGATTGATAAATACGGAGTAGACGTTATCAGGTGGTATTTCTATACCGTTAATCCTCCGGCAGAGCCCAAAAAGTTTGATGAGGCGGAGTTAAGCAAGGCCTTCAGGCGTTTTATCTCGTTGCTTTATAATTCATATGTATTTTTTGAGACCTATTCAAAAAATGAGCCCCAAGTCCCATCCGCCAGTTGGCGGACTAATTTCCAGTTAAGTAATATTTTAGATAAGTGGATTTTCTCCAGATTAAATGAAACTATTTTAGAAGTTGAAGAGAATCTTAACAAATATGAAATAGGGTATGCGGCTAAAATTTTAGAGTTATTCGTAAGCGACTTGTCTCATTGGTACATTCGCCGTTCACGCAAGCGCGCGGAGGCGTTGCCTATCTTACAAAATGTTTTACTGGAAATCAGCAAACTAATCGCTCCATTCGTCCCGTTTTTCGCGGATGCTTTGTATAAATCTTTAAGCGGTGGCGTTTCCGTTCATTTGGAAGAATGGCCAAGGGTTGACCCCACTTCGCTAAAGCTTCGAGGGGCAAGTAAAAAATTAATTGAAGATATGTCGGATGTCAGAACGTTGGCCAGTTTGGCTTTGGCCAAAAGAGCGGAAGCGGGGATTAAGATAAGACAGCCGTTGAGGAAATTAAAAATTAAAAATGAAAAATTAAAAAATAACGAAGAATTATTACATATATTAGCCGATGAAATAAATGTCAAAGAAATTATTTTTGATTCCAAAATTAATGACGAGATTGAGCTGGATATTAACATTACCGAAGAACTGAAAAATGAAGGCGCCGTAAGGGAATTGGCGAGAGCGATTCAAGGATTAAGGCGCGATGCCGAATATTCCCCCCAAAACAAAATTATTTTGCACGCCGACTTGCCAAAAAAATTGCAAAGCGTTTTAGAAAGCAACAAGGGTTTTAGAAAAGATATCAACGCGGAAGAAATTATTTTTGAGAGAACGGAAAAAGTTGAGCATTTTATTGAGGTTGACTTAGACGGCTCAAAAATTTGGCTGGGAATAAGAAAATAAGGGAATAAAATACGGCTCACAGGGAGCCGCATGACAGATAAAACAATAAAGTGTTGACTACGCTTTCTCCGGTCAGTTCCACTTCTTCTTCCGGGACTTTAGATAAGGTTATAAATCCCCCTAAATTAGGAAAACAAATATTGTAGTGCGTTTTTCCGTCAATTTCCATTTTTTTAGTAACAAGCCCTATTCCGCATCCCATATAAAAGTTTTTATTTTTAATTCTGGCAACTTGCAGATATTTTCCGGATTCTTTTTGAGCCTTCCTTTTGAATAAAAAGAAAAATATGTTTGATATAGAAAATTGGCCAACCAGCCAGCAAATTGGCAATAGAATCATTACGGCAATAAGAGTGCCAATCCAAAAATTATCACTGCCTATTAAATAAAGAACGGTGGTTCGCAACGGATTTATAAATCCAAAAAACAAAGCGAGCAACCAAATCAATAATTTGGAAGCTAAAAATAATGTTGCTATCGTGATAACGCCGCGCCTAATCGGCTCAATGATGACGTGCGTGAACTTCATTTTCCTCCTCTTGCGTGAATTTACAAGGTCCTTTGCTGAAGTGGATTATAACACTAATCCCAATCCTTTTTCTACTTTTGTGATTTTTTGCGCGGCAATCTTATTTGCGGCTTTATTGCCTCTTTGGGCAATTTTTATTAACTTTTCCGGGTTGGACAGAATCCTTATTTTTTTGCGCCTAAATGGAGCAAAATATTTAGTTATTAATTTAGCGAGCGATTTTTTAAATTTGGCATAATTTTTATTTTTGAATTCATTTTCTATATAGGTAATCTCTCTATCGCTCAAACTCGCGTATATTTCCAATAAATTAGAAAGTCCGGCTTTGTTTTGAATATCATAACGAATTTCTTTTTCCGAATCCGTGACAGCCGACATTATTTTGGACTCTATTTCTTCGGTTGAATCGTCTAAAAATAAGCATCCCTCCGGTTGCGATTTGGACATTTTTTTATTTGGGTCTTGCAAGCTCATTATTCGCGGCGTTTTTGCAAGCAACGGCTGGGGCTCTATGAATTGTTCGCCAAACTTATTATTAAATTTTCTTACCAAAGTTCTTGTAAGCTCTAAATGTTGCGTCTGGTCTTCTCCGACAGGAACGAAATTTGCGTCATATAAAATTATGTCGGCGGCCATTAAAACAGGATAAGCAAAAAGGCCGACATTAATATTTTCCGACTGACTTTGCGATTTATCTCTAAACTGCGTCATTCGCGACAATTCTCCGAAAGGAGTAATCGTATTTAAAAACCAAGCGAGCTGTGTATGGGCGGGGATTTGAGATTGAATAAAAATAACCGATTTTTTGGGATTTAAGCCAGCCGCCAAATAAGAAGATAAAAGGTCTAAAATTTGATTTGTTTTTAGAGTCGGATTAAAGTCCTCCGTCAAAGAATGGAGGTCGGCGATAAAAAAATAACAATTATATTGCTCCGAATTTTGCAGTTTAACAAAGTTTTTTAAGGCGCCTAAATAATTGCCCAAATGTAATTTGCCGGACGGCTGTATGCCAGAAACAAGATTCGGTCTCATAAAATAAGAATAAGTTAAGATTTACTAAACTTCAATAATAACTGGCAGAATCATCGGACGGCGCTGAGTTTTATTATAAATAAAAGCGCCGATTTGGTCTCTGATTAAAGATTTTACATATTCCGGCTCCACTTCCTGATGTCGTGGAATCCTTTCTATAATGTGGCGCAAACGATTGCGAACTTCTTCCAGCATTACTTGGTTATCTTTCAAATAAATAAATCCTCTAGAAATAATGTCCGGTTTTTTTAGAAAGTGTCCGCGATTCTTATCCAAAGTGGCTATGATAACCATCATGCCTTCATCCGATAAGATTCTGCGGTCTCGCAAAACCACTTCGCTTACATCTCCGACCCCCAAGCCATCAACCATCACATAATACGCGTCTACTGTTTTGTTAGTAAGAGTAAGACCGCCTTTTGTTAATTCGGCAACTTGTCCGTTGTCCATTAACAGAACATTTTTTTCTGGAATACCTACAGACACGGCATTTTCCTTATTAGCCGCCCTTTTGAAAAAATATCCGTGCACGGGAACTACAAATTTTGGCTTGGTTAATCTAAAAACCTCTTTTAATTCTTCCTGTGGCGCGTGTCCGCTGGAGTGAATGTCAATGTGTTTTGACTGATATACCTTTGCCCCTTGTCTAGTGAGCGTGTCTTTTAGAAACTGAACGCCGCGTTCATTGCCGGGAATGATTGAGGAAGAAAAAACGAACATATCCCCCCGCTTTGTTTTTATAAATTTATGTTCGCCGTTCGCGATGCGCATTAAGCTGGCATTTGGCTCTCCTTGAGCGCCGGTGCAAAGGACTAATATTTTATCATCTTTATATTTATGAATTTCTTCCAACGGAAGAATAGCTCCTTTTTCTGTTTTTATGTATCCCAAATTTTGCGCTATTTGCAAATTGGTTTTCATTGAGTAACCGCTGACAAAAATTTTTCTCTTTAATCTTATGCCGATTTTAATCATTTCCCCCAATCTGGTTAGTAAAGAACCAAATGTGCCGACAATCACCCTGCCCGGAGCGTCTTTAAAAAGTTGTTCCAGATTTTTTTCAACAATCCTTTCAGACAGCGAAAAACCTTCTTCGTCAGCATTGGTGCTGTCAATGAAAAGAGTGTGCACGCCTTCCTTGCCGATGCGGGCAAAGTCGTCCAATCTAAGCGGTTTTCCTTCGTTATCGTAATCAAATTTAAAATCAACAAAATGGACCATATTGCCGATTGGAGTTTTTAAAATAACTCCGATAGTGTCGGGAATCGTGTGGTCCAGATAAAAGAATTCCGAATTAAAATGTTCTCCTAATTTTATCTGCGCGCCGTGTTTCACAACTTCAATGTTGGGCTTGGCTAAATTAGTAAAATCCTCTTGGCGTTTCAATATGATTTCTTTGGTTATGGCGGCGCAGTAAATCTGAGGATTGCCTAATTTTCCGAGAACATATGGAATCGCTCCTATGTGGTCATAATGGGCATGAGTCACAATTAGGGCTTTAATCTTCTCTTTATTTTTTTCTAAATAGTTAACGTTGGGAATAATAAAATCAATGCCGGGCGTGGTTTCTTCGGGGAACTGCAAACCGGCGTCAATAATGACGATTTCATTTTTGTATTCAAAAAACATCATATTGCGGCCGATTTCTTCAAGGCCGCCCAACGGCACAAATTTTAAGGATTCTTCACTCGTATCTATTTTTTTAGGCATTATTTATTTTTTGGTTTTAACTAGTTAGTGCAGTGTGTCGCGGGTGAGATTTGAACTCACACATCCTTACGGATACACGGCCCTGAACCGTGCGCGTCTGCCAATTTCGCCACCGCGACATTCGTATCATAAGAAATTAAGATTGATTTAATATATCATATTATTAATTAATTAGCAAATCGCCTCTCGGTCTTCAGATGCCATTCCGCTATTTTTTCAAAGCGATGGGCGGGAGTGGTTATGGATGACGCGTTAAAGCCCAACAAATCGCTATTGGTTACATAAATATAATTTGGATTAAACAAGAAGACGGCCGGATTTTCCTTATAAATGATATTTTGCAATTTATCCAGCTCTAATTGTCTTTTATCCGGATTAATTTCTTGTCTTATATTTATCAAAGCATTGTCCGCGTCTTTGTTGTTATAAAGCGATAAATTGAGTCCGGGATAAAGCCGTTCCGACGAATGCCAAAAAGATAATACATCGGGATTGTTATTTAAGATATTGCCAAAAATAAGCAACTGATAATTTCTCGTTCTCAACACTTCTCTGCTTATATCGCTTAGCGGCAATGTGGCAGAATTTATTTTCACCCCTATTTTATTCCAGTCATCTTTAATTAAATCAACCGTTTCTATTAAGAATGGTATTTGGGGCGTAATAATTTCAAATTCCAGTTTTTGCCTTATCTTATTAACTGTTTTATATCTTATCCCGTCTTCCGGATTTAAAAGCCAGCCGTTTTTCTCTAATATCTCTTGAGCTTGCTGTATGGAGAATCTGTCATTTTGATAAACATCTTTATTATAACCCGTCACATTTGACGGAATTGGGCCGTCGGCAAGCGACGCGTGTTCGTTAAAGACCCGTTTAATAATTTTTGCTCTATTTGTCGCAAAAGTTAACGCTTCGCGCACTTCATTATTTTGAAGAACGGGGTTCGTGTTGCTGTTAAAGAATACGGCATAATATCTTGGCAAACTTAGATTGGCCAGTTTGTGGCTAATTTTTATTTCATTAATATTTTGAGGATTTAAACCGCCAAAGCCGCTGATTTTTTTCGTATTAAAATCTTGAATCAGGTCTTGTTCGTTGCGATAAAATTTAAAAATAAAATTATCAATAAAAGGAGGATTGCCATGATATAGAGGATTTTTTATTAGAGACATTTCCTGAATAAATCCGTCTTTTTCCGTTACAATATTCTTAAATCTATAAGGACCGCTTGCCACCGGCTCAAGGTTATATTGAGACAGCTTTAAATTAGCGGCGGGAATATTGCCGAAGATGTGTTGCGGAACAATTTTTAAGCTGCGAAGATTATCAATAAAGAAGGCGTAGGGTTTTGGCAAAATAAATCTAATTTCACTGTCGCCAATTTTTTCAACTTCAATTCCTTGCCAACTCAAAAAAAGAGGCGAACGCGTGTCGGGGTCCTGAATTATTTTAATCGTAAAAAGAACATCGTCGGCGGTAAGTTCTTTGCCGTCATCCCACTTTAAGTCCTTTTTAAGAAAAATTGTCCAGGTTTTATTGTCTTGGCTGATTTTATAGTTGTCGGTCAAATTTAAAAGATTATCAAATAAAATTTCTATTAAGTCCAAATCAATATCGCTGATGTTGGCTATTAATGGATTGATAAATGTCGGTTGGCCTACTTCTCCTTCAATGTAAATTCCGCCACGCGCGGGCTGTTCTTTCGTGGCGCTGTAATAAAAATTTAGAGCGATAAAAAAAGAAGAAAGAATGAATATTAAAAAAGCGCCAATTAATATCCGGCGTTCTAACTTAGAAAAGCTAGAAAAAATTTTGTAGGTTAGGTAAAACAAGGTTTAGTAAAGCTAGCGCCGCAAATACAACAGTAAATACTATTGTTGCCACAAATACGCCTTTCTCAACTCCTCTTTTGGTCTGATAGAATCCCTGACCGCCTCCGCCGAATATTCCTGAGGCCTCAGACGAGTCCTGTAGAAGAATTAGTATGACCAAAAGAACCGAAACGGCTATTTGCACGATAATAAGTATTAAAGGGAGATTGTCCATAAATTTTATGACACGTCGGAGCCACGATACAAATAAAGGGCGGCGTAGTTAATTACTAAGTTTATAATGCTTATAATATGCGAAGCTCCGATAAGATGCCATGGTCCAGTAATTGTAAGCGATTCAGAGTAAATGTCAATTGTGTAGATAATACCGGCATTGATTAAGATGGTAAATAAGCCAAAAGTAATAAATATCAGCGGACTAAGGACAAGCTTTATTAACGGCCTGATAGTGAGATTGGTTACGGTTATCACTAATGCTATTGAGATAATGCCCGGTATATCCGTCGTTAATTGAAATTCGGGA
Source organism: uncultured Candidatus Saccharibacteria bacterium (assembly GCA_964363475.1). GTDB lineage: Bacteria > Patescibacteriota > Minisyncoccia > UBA6257 > UBA11618 > CAZATK01. The sequence continues at coordinate 20,871 of CAYIII010000001.1, read as the reverse complement.
ATAAAATAAGCGGTTAATAAAACGGCGGTTAAATTAGCGGCAAAGACCACTATCAATTTGGATACGGCATTCACGAATAGATTCTAGCATTGCGAAGGTGGCGGTGGAAGTTCAGGACATAGCGGTGGGTTTGCTCAATTGCTCTTTCCACGATTTCTCTCGGCAAGTCCGTTTTTCCAAATATTTTCTTATTCGGTTTGGCGAAGCTGATTAACGGCAGATTGCCCGCTATTTTTTTGGCGGCATTATATTGAGTAATTCCCCCGTCAATAATTATTAAATTCGGATACGGCCATTCGGGATGATTTAACCTCCGGCTTAATATTTCCGAAATCATTTGAGGGTCGTTGCGGGTATTCGTATTTTTAATTTTAAATTTACGAAATTGGTTTCTGTCCGCTTCCCAATCGCCGTTTTTGTTGACCAAAACAGTGAAAGCGCCCACGGCTTCTTTTCCTGAAAAATGTGATATATCATAGCATTCTATTTTTTGAAAAGTTTTTTCCGCATTGTTTGCGTCTAAAAACGGAATATGTTCAGAGATATTTTCAAAGGCCCACAGTTCCGACGGTTTAATTATTTTATTTAAGGCGGTCATTTTTTTACCCGCAAGCATTTGTTTAATAATTTTAATGTTCTTTAGATATTGATTGTCTGGCACGGCATTTTCTCTACAGCAATAATCAAGGCAATTTCCTATTTGGGCGTTTAAACAGCTTCGTAGGTGTGTTTTATAGCAAGTACAGTAGGGATATTTACGGCGCAGTATTTTTAAAAACAAACGAATGGCCTTGCCGTCCGTAAACGGGCCGATGGCCTCTAAATTATTTGGCTGATGGGTAATAAAAATCTTTTCAAACTTTTCTTTGGTAAAAGCGATATAAAAATAATTTTTATCATCGCGCCACAAAATATTGTATCGCGGTTTTAAGGCCTTAATTAAGCCGGCTTCGGTTATAAGCGCTTCAACGGGGGAACGAAGTTTAATTAATTTTAATTTATTGGCTTCTTCGTTTAGAATTTTATTTTTAATGTCAGTAATTTTTAAATAACACTGAAGCCGGTTTTTCAAATTAGACGCCTTGCCTATATAAAGCGGATTTAAATTTTTATAAAAAATATAAACCCCGGGGGTTTGCGGAGCTTTTTTAATTTTTTGCTCTAAATCGCTTCTCATTGAACCGATATTTTAAGGTAATTTGACGTTTTGGTCAAATAAATGTCCACCTTACAAAATTTCTAATTTCTAATTACTCTAATTAACCTAATAAAATCTCAAGCACCAAGTTCCAAATCCCAACAAAGCCCCAAACCCCAAGGTCCAATGTTGGGATTTGTGATTTTAAGATTTTATTGGGATTTGGTTATTGAGATTTGGGGTTTTATTAGATTAATTAGGTTAATTTCTAATTTCTAATTACTCTAATTAACCTAATAAAATCTCAAGCACCAAGTTCCAATATAATTAAAAATTGATTATTCTAATCTTCCGATAAGACTTTCGCCACTCATTTCCGCAGGTTTTGCTATTTTCAGTAATTCTAAAACAGTTGGCGCTATGTCGCTCAATATTCCCACCGCTTCATTTTCTATTCTTGAAATTTCGGACTTATTTTTTATTTTTACGAATTCTTTTCCCACCAAGTAAACGGGCACCAGATTAGGGTCGTGTTTGGTTTCCGGCAGGCCTGTTAAGGGGCTTATCATTTGTTCCGCGTTTCCGTGGTCGGAAGTTATCATAACGATGCCATCGCGCGCTAAAGCAGTTTTAATTATTTTTCCTATTTCCAAGTCAATCACCTTGACGGCCTTAACGGTGGCGTCAAAGTTGCCCGTATGGGCAATAATGTCGGCATTGGCAAAGTTTGCCAATATAAAGTCAATGTCGCCATCTTCTATGGCTTGCATTACGCGATTGCTTACTTCTTCAGCCATCATTTCGGGGTGTTCGTCGTGGCGGGCTAAATTTCTGGAAGGCACTAAAATTCTATATTCATTTTTTAACAGCACATCTTTCAAGCCATTAAAGAAATAAGTTACATGAGCGTATTTTTCCGTTTCCGCGATTCGGAGTTGTAGTTTATTATTTTCCGCTAATACAACTCCCAACGAATTTTCAATTTTTTCCGGCGGAAACATCACATTGGCGTCAAATTTATCGGAATATTGAGTCATAGTCGCCAAATAAATATTTTTTAGAGGCGTTATCGGAAATTCCTTAAAATCTTTCAGCGCGAAAGGCGATACGATTTGGCGGATGCTGTCTTCCCTATAATTAAAGAAAATTACGGAATCATTGTCTTTAATTGAATTGATTTCCGGTCCCACGATAGTTGGCTCCAGATATTCATCCGTTAAGTCCCTTTTGTATTGATTATTAATATGTTCTTTAATGTCCGCAACAGGCGTTCCTTTTCCTAATAATGCGTCATAGGCCTGATTTGTTCTTTCCCAGTGATGGTCTCTGTCCATGGCATAATATTTCCCCGACAGAGTGGCTAATTTAGCTTGCTTGTCTGATATTATTTCCAACAATTTAAGAATGGACTTTGGAGCGCTGTCTTTGTCATCGCTGAATAAATGAAGATTAATTTTCTTAGCCCCGATTTTTTGGGAAAACTCAATCAAAGTCAGTAAATGTTCTAATGACGAATGAATATTTCCTTCGGCTAAAACTCCCACTAAATTGACCGCTGATTGATTCTTTACGGCGTGATTCAGAGCTTCCAGTAAAACTTTGTTTTGAAAAAAACTGCCGTCGCGAATGGATAAGGTAATGCGAGGGAAATGCTGGTAAATTACCTTGCCCGCCCCAATTGTTAAATGTCCCGTTTCACTGTTTCCCTCTTCTCCCCACGGAAGACCAACTGCAATTCCCGACGCCTGAAGCGATCCGGTTAAATAATTGCTTTTTATGTGGTTTATGTTCTCAAGATTGGCGATATAAATCGGATTGGTAAAATTATCATAGCCGATTCCCCAGCCATCAAGCACAATCAATACAACGGTTCTTTTTGACATACAATTATTATTGTAGTATAATATAGCTAAACAAATCGAATGTTAACCAATATAAATAATTTTATTTATGAATTCAATCCTACTATTACTGGGGGGCGTCTTGTTGTTGGGCGCCATTGTCGGGTATTTTGTTCGACAACTGTTTTCCGCTCGCCAGGCAAACTCTTTAGAGCAGAAGCTTAAAGTTCAAGTTGAAGAGGCCAAAAATGAAGCCAGAGAGCTAGTTTCGAACGCCAAAGAGAAATCCACCGCTCTTCTTGAGGAAGTTCAAAAAGAAGAAAGAGAGCGAAAGGGCCAGCTTAACAAAATTGAAGAGCGTCTTCTTAAGAAAGAAGAATTTTTAGAGCATCAAAATAGGGACTTTTTATCCAAAGAAGGGCAATTAAATAAAAAATTAGCTGATTTTCAGTTTGAGAAAAGCGAGATTGAGAAGTTGAGAAAGCAGGCCTCGGACAGTTTGGAGAGAATAGCCGGTTTAACGGCGGCGGAGGCGAAACAGCGGCTTTTTGACCAATTGCAGGAGGAATATAAAAGGGACTTGGCTCTTACCATACAAAAGATGGAAAGAGACCGCAGAGATGAAATTGAAAAGAAAAGCGCGGAAATTATAACTACGGCTCTTCAACGTTATGCCCGCGCCAGCGTTTCAGAATTAAGCACAAGCGTTTTTACGCTTCCCAACGAAGATTTGAAAGGGAAAATTATCGGAAGAGAAGGCCGCAACATCAGGGCATTGGAAAGATTAACCGGTACGGAAATTATTGTTGATGAAAGCCCAGAGACCATAGTTATTTCGTCTTTTGACGGTATGAGAAGAGAGCTGACCCGAATGTCTTTGGAAAAGTTAATTAAGGACGGGCGCATTCAACCGGCCAAAATAGAAGAGAAGGTGGAAGAGGCCCGTCAAGAATTAAATAAAAAAATTCAGGAATACGGGGAGGCGGCAGCTTATGAGTTGGGCATAGTTGACTTGCCCAAGGAAATTTTACAGGTGCTTGGCAGATTACATTTTCGCACAAGTTACGGCCAGAATGTTCTGGCTCATTCCGTTGAAATGGCGCACATTGCCGGCATGATGGCGACAGAGTTGGGATTGAATGTTGAGGTTACCAAAAAAGGCGCCTTGCTTCATGACCTTGGCAAGGCAATTGACCATGAAGTTCCCGGAACGCATGTTGAATTGGGAAGAAAAATGCTTAAAAAATACGGAGTTAATGATTTAGTCATTAAAGCAATGGAGGCCCACCATGATGAATATCCTTACGCCATTCCCGAGGCCTTTATTGTTACCGCCGCTGATGTTTTGTCTGGGGCAAGGCCCGGAGCGAGGCGTGATAGTGCGGAAAGTTACTTGAAGCGTTTGGGGGATTTAGAAAAAATTGCCACTGGCTTTGAAGGTGTCAAAAGCGCTTATGCCATTTCTGCCGGCAGAGAAATCAGGGTATTTGTCATTCCAGAAAAAGTTGATGACTTTGGCGCTCTGCAATTAGCTAAAGACATTGCCGGCAAGATTCAATCAGAACTTAAGTACCCGGGCGAAATTAAGGTTAATATCATTAGGGAGGTTAGAGCGGTTGAATTTGCTAGGTAAATGCTATATTATTAAATTTAAGAAAAAGAAAGGTCGTTAATAAAAAGTAGTATATTTATTATGAAAAAAGTTGAGTTTGCTCAATCGTTTATGACCGCTATAGGTTTAGAAAGCAAGAAAAAGGCGGTAGAAGCGGTGGACGCATTTTTAGATTTAATTTTGAAGACATTAGCCAGCGGAGGTGAGGTCTCTTTTCCGGGATTCGGCACCTTTAAGGTGGTTAAAAGAGCTGAAAGAATGGGCGTTAATCCTAAAACGGGAGAAAAGATTAAAATCGGCGCTTCAACCAAGCCAAAATTTAGAGCAGGAAAGCTTTTTAAAGAAGCCGTTAAATAATTATTAGTATTAATTTGATAGTAAATAATAATCCTCGCTAATTAGCGAGGATTATTATTTACTAATTTACCGAGAGTTATAAATCCTTGATATGCCTCAATGATATTCTGCGTTGCTTTTTTAATAAGAGATTCTGTTTCCAAGTCCAAAGAGAAATTTTGCGCGTCATTATTAATTTTTTTGGCTTCTTTAATTAATTTTTCCGCTACTTCTAACAGCTTATCAACTTCACCCCACTTCGTTGTTTTTACCAAGCTTTTAATGGCTTTAGAGTCCCTAAGTATTTTATTTAACCTATTTTCCGCCGTTTTTAGCGTTTCTTGATTTTGAAAAACTAAAACAAAGCTGGCTATTTTATTAATTTTTTTATGATAATTATTTTCTCGCCAACTTTTTAACTTTCGCGCTAAATCTACAACCTCGCTTAGGCCGATATTTTGATTAACTTGTTGACGGATTGATTCGTAGTAGGATTCGTAATCAGAGAGGGCGTTTATGTGGTTTTGATTCAATAAGCCGATTTCTTCGCTGGAAAAATCGTCAAATTGCTCCAATTTATCTTTCAGATTTTTTACTTCTTCTATGGACAATTCAAGAATTTTATTTAGGGCGGTTTTTCTTGCCTCAACCTCTATATTGGCTTTTTCATCCGACGACAAATAATTTTCGCTATTTTTAATAGCGATTAATTGCTCCAAGCTTTCTATTACGTCATTAAGAGCGGGTTTTAAACTTTTTGCGTGAACGGTCGGCCCTATAACGAGGAGAAAAAGGATAAATATAGCATTAAGGATTCTCATCATTTTCGCGCGCTTTTTCTTTTAACAAGCGGGTAATTGCGGCGTTATTTTCATTGTTAATGATTTCGCTTAAAGCCCAAGTTACCTGGGCGCTTGTTTCTTTGTAATATTTAACTTCCGCCAATTGGATGTTGATATCCGCCTTTAAGCTTTCCTTAATCAAATTTTTATTATTTAAACTGGCGACGAAGATATTATTTTTAGGGAACAGTTTGCCGCTCAAAGACAAAAACATAATCAATGACAGGCCAATGGCCAAGGAAAATTTAAATACATTTAAAAATTGATTTCTAACATGAAAAACATAAGCAGGCCTTTTGGGTTGGTTTAAAATTAAATTGCGGGAACGCGACAAAAAATCACTATCAGGATTGATGGATTTTAGAGATTTTAAATATTCCAGCAGATAATCGTAGCTCATAATTTTTTGTTTAATATTTTTTTCAAATTTGCTATGGCTCTATGTTGCATCAGCCGTACCGCGCCTTCGCTTTTATTCAAAACCAGGGCAATTTCAGCAGGCGATAAATCATTGATAAATCTCAAGATGATGACATTGCTCTGCTCTTCGGATAGCTGGTCTAGCGCTCCCTTAATTTTTTCCATATTCAAGCTGTGGTCAATCACATTTTCAGCGGTTAAAGTTATAAAGCGGTCCTCCTCGTCGCTGATTTCGGTAAAGTCCTTTTTGGTGCGGTAATAATCTATAACCCTATTTCGCGCTATTTGATAAAGCCAGCTTGAGAAGGGGAATCCTTTGTGGCTGTAATTATTAATGTTCTGCCAAGCGCTAAGAAATACTTCGTGGAATAAATCTTCGGCTAACGATTTATTATTTACTTTAAGAAATATAAACCGATAAATTGGGCTGGAGTAATGGTCGTATAATATGCCAAATGACTCCGCTTCGCCTTTTTGCGCTTTTTTTATTAATTTATCTTCCTCTTCTAGCATATAGAACGAACGGAATTAAGGTTAGTTACCCTGTTCGTTTAGCAAAGAGTCAAGTTCCTCCGGCAGTCCTTCCAGCGATTCCACCGAAGTCGGGAGGGGCGACTCAACGTTGAAGTAATATATATAAACGGTTACTGCCAACATTGCCAATAATGCCGCGGCCACAACTAATTTATTCATTATAAGATTATTATGGCTATTTTTTTACAAACCCGCAAGCTTAATGACCGCAAAAAGAACTAGTACGCCCAAAATAGTCATAGTGGTTGTCCAGAGCGTGGGGTGATGATGATAGCTTTCCGGCAAAAGGTCGCTGGCTCCAATATATAAAAAGAAACCGCAGAAAATTGCCAGCGCTAAACCCAGCGTAGTTTCAGTAAGAGAAAAAAACAGGGTTGAAAAAGCTCCTAGTGTGGGAGCGATGGCGTCTAATGCTAGCCAACCTAAGGCCTGCTTAGATGTGCCTTTATTTTTAATGATAAAACCAACCGTATTAATGCCGTCAGAAAAATCGTGGACTAAAACCGCCATAGCCACGACAAGTCCTACGGCCGATGACACTTGAAACGCTATGCCGATTGCCAATCCATCTAAAAAACTGTGAATTGCCATACTGCCGGCTCCAAGTTTGCCACGATGATTATGATGCGGTTCCTCGTCGTGAGGATGAATGGCGATTAGCCGGTCCAGTATCATAAAAATAACAAAGCCCAAAGCTACGACGGCGGTTACAAAACCAATGTTATATTGACTGCTTGATAATTCAATCGCTTCGGGCAGTAAATCAAAAAAAGCCACTCCTAAAACCGCCCCAGCGCTGAAGCCCAATATTAAATGCAACTTGTCTTTGAATCTTAGGGCAAATAAACCTCCTAAAACAGTGAATAGCGTGGCTGTAAGACCGAAGAGAATGGTTGTCATATTGCAATTTCTGATTATAGGGCTTTTGTTGCTTTTTTGTCTAGAATTGATAAATATATACTGTAATGTCAGACAAGTTCAAAATAGCTTTTGTCTCGGTGTTTCTAACGATTATGGTTGTCTTCGGCGTTTATAAATTTGCCGGAGGAGGGAAATTCGTGCCCGATGAATTCGTAAAAGCCAGAATAGCGGGCGCAGTCATTGCCGAAAATATAGTCAAAATATCCGCCGAGTCACTTGAGGCGTTAGAGCAAATTTCACAAAATGAAAGCCGCAGAGATTATCAAACGGCTATTGACACGGTTCAGCGAGAATTGGACAGAAACAAAAAGGCAAGAGGAGAGGCCGTAAAATTATCCAATTATCTTGACCAAATGGCTAAGTCCTTATCAGCGATTAAACCTAGAAAGGCCAGGGCTTTGGCCACTTCAGCCGTTGGAGAAGAAATAAGCATTATCAATCATTTGATTTCTTATAACGACCATTTGGGCCAATTATTTGAATTGTTAAAAGCGAAATTTGAAGGAAAAATACAAAATAGAGAAGATAGATTGAAAGAATTACTTCTGCTTATCAATCAAGAAGCCAATTCCATTAATAATCTTAATAGAAAATTTAATTTAACGATGGAAGAGTTTGATTCGCTCACTTTCGTTCAGGACTAAATCGCCGTCGTATTCTCCGCCGTGGGCGTATTTTGTGCCGTAACTTGGTTTTTTTTGGTCAAGATGCAGATTGATTATTAAATTGTCGTTTTCTTGATGGACGTAGGTGTGGAAGCGGGGATAGTCCTGATTGCTTAGATGGCGCGCAAAACTCCACTCTTCACCTTCTTGCCTGTCAAAAGAATAGCCGCAGGAGCGCATAAAAACGGTAGGATTTTCGTTGAAGTTGCTTAGTTTGATTTGCATATGCTTGCAGTGAGCTTGTCCTGAGCCGCGTCGAAGGGCTTGTCGAACACTGTCGGGGTGCCGGGAATTGAACCCGGACTAAATCTTCCCAAAAGACTCGTGCGGCCGTTACACTACACCCCGTCCTCGCTTTTTTGAGGAGAGAATTCTTGATAGAATTATGCTATCTTAATTTGATTTTTGTGGCAAATTTAGATATTTTTGTTTCAGACGCCCCCTTAGCTCAATGGACAGAGCAGTGCTCTTCTAAGGCATTGATGTGGGTTCGATTCCTGCAGGGGGCGCAATATATGGAAATATTTATACAAATTGTTGGTTGGATAGGGGCATTTTTAATTGTGTTGGCATATTTTCTTGTTTCATATACAAGCGTTCAGAGTAGTAGCAGAGTTTATCAATTAATGAATTTAGTTGGAGCAATAGGTATTGGCATTAATACTTTTTATCAAGAAGCGTGGCCATCTTTTTCTATACAGATTGTGTGGGGTATTATCGCAATCATCGCTCTTGTAAAAAGTGTCAGGTGGATAAGGTCTGCATAGAATACGAATTCCTTTTTTATTCCGGCAAGACCTCAACTAGAGGAATTATACTTGTAGCAAAAGCGTTGATGCTGTTGTCTTCTTTAAAACTAACCACTCCTATTACATATCCTTTCCAGAAAAGGGGGGAGCCGGAGCGGCCTCCAATGGTTTCCATCAAACTTTCTATTTCTACCGGTTTATTTCTAAAAAATTGGTCTCCCCCCAAGATTCTTTTAATATGTCCAACACTGCCTTGAAGCCGGAAATAAGACCCGTAGTCCGGAATTCCGCTGGGGAATCCAAAGGTTATTACCTCTTCTCCTTCTTCCGGCAACCCATTGCCCAAAAGAGTGTTGTATGCAAAAGAATCTGGTATTTTTGTTATGCCAAAAATTTTTGCGTCTTCCGATAAATCGGTAATTTTTAACAGGGCAACATCAAACAGAGATTCTTCTGCGGGACTTAATGCGGAAGTATCCGGCAAAAAGTCAATTTTAGCCACATAAGGAAGAAAGTCAATGATAATAAATGGATTGATGGACCTTATTTGCTGAACAGTCGGCGTGGTTGCGGTTTCCTTTGGAAAACCAACATCGCAATGACTAAGTTGATATCCGTAAAATCCTTGTTTGCCGTTGCTTGCTTTATATATATATTTAGCGTCCACCATGTGGCGGGCGGTAAGAATAGAGCCGTCTTCACTGACAATGGCCCCTGACCCAAAAACGGTTCTTTTGTCTCCCGTATCGGGATTTATATATATACAACGCAAGGCGACAATGCTTTGCAGATTAATCGGAATTTCTTCCAAGACCTCTTCTTGCGTTGTCGCGGCTTCTTCAATTCCGCCCCTAATCAACTCCTCTTTGATTTCTTTGATTTGATTCGGTTTTGTAATCGGGCTTGACGGCAAATTAATTGTTTCCACCGTGATTTTTTCTTGCGGCCAAAAAATTATAATTGCGGTAGAAACAACGGCGATTAACAAAATTAACAAAGCTATTTTCATAATTGACTATTAATTATAATGTTATTATAACAGTTATAGGCCGCGGTAGCTCAGTGGTAGAGCGCAGCCCTAAATCTTTGGGGCCTTCTGCAGTAATGCAGATTGAATAACCGGGTGAATTCGGGGGAATCGCGATAAGCGGCTATCCCGAGCCAAGCCAAGAAGGGCCCCGCATCTGCTAATCGGCGGAGGCGGAAGGTTTTTTGGAAGGTGTAGAGACTAGCGAGTGAGTCCCAACAATAATCTTGCAAATAGCGCCCGGCCCCGCTAGACGGGGATGAGATAGTCCAAACTAAGCCTTGGAAGAGGCTGGCGTCGGGTGTTCGATTCACCCCCGCGGCACAATATAACTTTGTCACCAAGTAAGATATAATTAGACAATGGATTGGAATTATATAGCTGGTTTTTTTGACGGTGAAGGCAGTATTTTAAAGCACGATCCAACTAATTATCGTATTTCAATTCCTCAAACTAATGAAGAAGTTCTACAAAAAATTAAAACATTTTCTAATATGGGGAATATATTTAAAACAAGGAAGAGAAAAGAACATTGGAAGGACAGTTGGGTTTACTCTGTTGCTAATGATTCATAATCAAAAGAGGAAGTTGTTGCAAAGTAAAGAAAATAAGTGTAAGTTGCTCAGGGAAAAAGGTCTGTCTTATAGATCTATAGGCAAGCATCTCGGATTAGATCATGGTTATGTTCGTAGGTTAATTATTCGTTAATATGGAGGCATTGGTGTAGTGGTAGCACAAGGCTCTGTGGCAGCCTTAGCGCCAGTTCGATCCTGGTATGCCTCCCCTGTTATATGGTTTCGATTCCCGTCAGACACCCCATAATGCTATTATAATTACAAAATGGTTAACGATTATCTAGAGTTGATGAGATATTTTGTTGCCGCTTATGGTTTAGCGGCGGTTTTTTTATTGGGCGTAATTGAAGAAATAGTCGTTTTTATTCCATCTTCAATAATTTTTATAGCCATCGGTTTTTTATTAATTGATCCCTATGCAAGCGGTTTTTATGCGGTGGTGACATCCATATTTAAAATAGGATTGCCGGGCGCGTTAGGAGTAACTTTAGGAAGTTTCTTATTATATCGTCTGGTTTACTGGGGGGGCAAACCTTTTGTTGAAAAATGGGGGAGATATATCAATTTAAATTGGCAGAAAATAGAAAAATTGAATAAAAAATTTACTTCTGGCCATATTGATGAATTTGCGTTACTATTTTTACGAATCGTGCCTATTTTGCCTGTTAGCACAGTCACTATTTTTTGCGGATTGATTCGTTTAAATTTGCGTGAATTTTTACTTACTACCTTTTTCGGCACCTTTATTCGTGTAACTAGTTTATCTCTTTTGGGATGGTATTTAGGAAAAGAATATGAAAAATACGCTTGGCAAATTGCCGCCTTTGAAAAATATTTTTTAATTGCCTTAATAATTATATTTATTTCTAGCGTCATTTATTTTTATATTTATGGAAAACAAAAAAAATCTTAAATCCAATGTTTGGTGGCTGTCGGCCACATCTTTTTTTACCGATATAAGCTCGGAAATGATTTTTCCCATTTTGCCTATTTTTCTAAAAAATGTTTTAGGCGCCTCATTTTCAATGATTGGCGTTATTGAGGGGATAGCGGAGGGGTTGGCGTCTTTATTGAAATATTTTTCAGGATATTTATCGGATGTTATTCACCGTCGCAAGGAGTTAACGCTTTTGGGTTACAGTTTGAGCGCGGTTTCTAAATTATTTTTTGCTTTGGCCGCCAGTCCTCTGTCTATCTTATTTTTTCGTTCTTTGGATAGAATTGGCAAGGGCGTTCGCACTTCTCCCAGAGACGCTTTAATTGCGGAATCGGTGAGTCCTGAAGAGCGAGGTAAATATTTTGGCCTGCATCGCGCAAGCGACACTTTGGGCGCCGTTATCGGTACTCTTATTGCCATACTTATACTTTATTATTTTCAATCTTTTGGTAACTTTGACAATAAAGCCGTCGCAGATGCTATTCGGCTCATACTTCTACTGTCTTTTATTCCCGCCGTCATCGGCATATCCCTCCTTTTCTTTGTTAAAGAAGTTTCTCCGCATCAAGATGGAAGCAAGCATTCTTCCAGAGAAATTAAAAAAATTTTTCAATTTGGTAAATTTTCTTTTGATTTCAAATTTTTTTTAATAATAGCGGCGCTTTTCGGTCTGGCAAATTACAGTTATTCTTTTTATATTTTAAAAGCCAATGAATTGCGGATGGCTATATTTTTAATCCCCGTTCTTTATCTGTTTTACAATATTTTTTATGCTTCCAGCGCTTATCCTTCCGGAAGTTTTTCTGATAAAGTTGGGCGAGTGCCGGTATTGGTATCGGCTTTTGTATTATTTGCCTTAGTTAACATCGGTTTTGCCTATGTTACCGACACAGCTTATCTTTGGCCCTTATTTGTGTTGTACGGTTTATTTATCGGTATTACAGACGGCGTTTTGAAGGCATTTGTTTCTGATTTATCCTTCAAAGAAAATCGAGGAGAGGCCTTTGGCCTTTATCATACCGTGATTGGCTTTTCCACTATTATTGGTAATATAACAGCGGGATTTGTTTGGCAAAAATATGGGTCTTTTTTTCCATTTATAATAAGCGCCGTTTTAATATTAGCGGCAAGTATTTTGCTCGGATCAAAATTTTTAAATCACAATGGAATTAGAACAACAAAAAGCCCAAAAGATTTTAAGGCCTACCGCAGTTAATATCAAAAAGGCCGCTTCTGTTATGAGGAGCGGTGGTTTGGTTATTTTTCCGACTGATACTGTTTATGGAATAGGATGTGATGCGTTTAATGTAAATGCGGTAAAAAAGATTTTTTTGGCCAAAAAAAGAAAGGAGAACAAAGCGCTTCCGATTTTAATCGCCAACATTAAGCAATTGGAAATTTTAGTAAAAGAAATACCTCCATTGGCAAAAGAACTGATAAAAAAATATTGGCCGGGCCAATTAACAATTGTTTTTTACAAAAATAAAAAAGTTTCCAGCGAGGTGACGGCTAATAGCGATAAAGTAGCCGTGCGTTGGCCCAAAAACAGGATAGCGACCGATCTTATAAAAGAACTGCAATTACCCATTATTGGCACCTCTGCTAATTTATCCGGACAAAATAGTATTTTAACGGTTAATGACATTCCCGAATCACTTCTTGATTCCGTTGATCTGATTCTGGATGGGGGAACTTTGAAAAGTTTCGGAGTTTCTTCCACAATTATTGACGTTACTTCCAATCCGCCCCAAATTTTAAGGGAAGGAGCCGTTAATTTAAAGGATGAGATATAAATTTTATACAACCTCGGAAAAGACCTGGGAGGGGATGTTAGAAGCGTTAAAATTAAGCCAAAAATCTATTTATTGGGAAAGTTATATTTTGCTTGACACCGATGGCGATGAACTTAATCAAAAAATTTTTGATACTTTAAAAGAAAAGGCGGAGGCGGGATTAAGTGTCAAAATTATTGCCGATTATTGGGGAAGTTTTTTCTTGAGCTCTAAAACAAGAAAGGCACTGGAAGACGCCGGTGCGGAAATTTTATTTTTTAAAGGACACGGCTTATTGGGCAGAAATCACAAAAAATTGCTAATCATTGATGAAAAAATAGCTTTTATCGGCGGAGTTAATTTGGCCAAGCATCATCGTCATTGGCTTGACCTTCATATCAGATTAGAGGGCAGAATCGTAAATTATTTACTGCGCTCTTTCGTGAAGACCTATTATTTTTCCGGCGGACGGGACAGAATCAGCGTTAAAAAATCAATTATAGGCAAATTAAAGATAAAAGTCATTGAACATTGGCCCGGACGCAAAAAATATGTTCTAAAAAAACATTATCAAAAGGTCTTATCGGAGGCGAAAAATAACATTACAATTATCACTCCCTACTTCGTTCCTTACCCTTGGCTGGTAAAATCTTTATACAAAGCCGTTGAACGTGGCGCGATTATTGACATTCTTTTGCCGAAGAAAACAGATGTATTTGTTATGAATCTGGCAAATCACTTTTTTGCTTCTTTGGTTTATCGTCCGGGCATCAATTTTTATTTTGTTAAAAAAATGATTCATGCCAAGGCGTTATTGATTGATAAAACCGAAGCCCTGGTCGGTTCCCAAAACATTGATGCTTTGAGTTTTAATAATATGATGGAAGGGGGAGTTGTTTTTCAAAAACAAAATATGATAAATAAACTTATTTCTATAATAGAAAGTTGGAAGAAGGAGGGGGAAAAATTGGATTTTCAATTAAAAAACAGCTGGTGGCGGCAAAAAATTTTATGGTTTTTTCTAATAAACTTCTAGAAGGACCCCGATGCCGTTATCGTATAAGTTTGCCAAAATTGCTTTGGCGCTTATGTTAAATACCTGAAGGGATTCTCTTTGTTTAACGGTATGAATGCCTATTACATAGCCCTTCCAAAAAATAGGAGAGCCAAAACGTCCTCCCGATGTGCCTCCCGCGTCCGGACGTGTTTCTATCATAAAAAGGTCCTCGTCATATCTGCTGTCTCCGGCCCAATAATTGACAACGCGGCTTATTAACCCCTGTATAAATAATGTTTTTGTGTCTGTTTTATTGCTCACGGTGGCTTCGCTGGGGAAGCCGAAACTAAGAACCATTTCGTTAATTTTTGGTATGTCGGATATTAACATCGGAGCATAAGGAAATTTATCGGGGATTTTAGTGATGCCGAAAAATTTAGCGTCGGGATTAAGGTCGTTAATTTGTATTATGGAAAAATCAAGCCATGATTTCTCATATTCGCTTAGCCCGATTTCATTGGGCGCGTAAAATACTTCGGCGATGTAGGGCAAAAGAGGAATGCGCGCGAAGGCGTTAAGTCGCTGAATAGCTTCTAATGACGGGAGTGACTCTGACTGCGGTATGGAGCCGACCAGGCAATTTTCTATTTTAAAATTTTCCAGTCCCTCGTTCAGATAATTTAGGTTTATCAAACTTCTCGCGGTTAATATATGTCCCTCATCGGTGACTATGACCCCCGAGCCCCTTGTCGTTTTGGTTTCTTTGGTTTCAGGATTATAAAATTCGCACATTATCCCCACTATCGTTTGAGGATTAATATCCACCGGATTTATCGGCTCAAGTTTAATGTCCGTAACATCAAGAATAACCTGCGGTAATATCGGTGGCTCTTGAACGGCTGTTTCAAGGTCGATAATCTGAATATATCCCGTTTTTGGTCCGGCGCTTGGGTCGGGCCATGGAACTGAAAGCCATTTCGAATCTGGGTCAATTAATTGCAGATTAAATTTTAACTCTGTGCCCGGGTCAAATTTTCCAAGAAGACCACAGTTTTTTTTATCGCACTGAAAAACTTTGATGGCGCTTTTAAGAGGTATGGTTACCAGTTCTTCTTCGTCGTTCTTTTTGAAATTTTCTTCTTCAACCTCAATCTTTTTTTGTTCTTCCGCGGTCGGCTTATCAAATGTAAATTCTTTAACGGGCGGAAGTTCGATTGTTTTTCTAGCTATCTTGTATCTTTGATTGGTTTGTTCGGAAAGTTTCTCCTGCCAAAACAGTCCCCCTGAAAATATCAGTCCCCAAAGAATAAAGACAATTAACAGATTTCGCCAGTTAAGCAACTCCACTTATTAAGTATAGAATATAAACAGATTTTTTAATAAATGGATTTTTTGCGCGAACTCCACTAGAGTTAAGGCGTTAATTATTATGAATGATAAAATACTGGAAAAACTGATAAGAACCGAGGAAAAAAGACAAGCCGCGACTATAAATCTTATTGCTTCGGAAAACTATGTATCTCCAGAAATAAGGCGGGTTTTGGGGTCGGTTTTGACCAATAAATACTCTGAAGGTTATCCGGGGAAGCGTTATTATTCCGGCAATGAGATTTATGACAAAATTGAGCTGTTGGCCATTGAACGGCTCAAAAAACTTTTCAAATTAAATAATGACTGGCATGTAAATGTTCAGCCCTATTCCGGTTCATCCGCAAATCTAGCCATATATTTTTCTTTATTGCGACCCGGAGAAACTATAATGGGCATGTCCTTGCCGGCCGGTGGCCATTTAACGCATGGGCATAAAGTTAATTTTTCCGGTTTGTATTACAAGTCCGTTCAATACGGAGTTGACCCGGAAACTGGCTTGATAAATTACAAAGATGTTGAAAAGATGGCCGCTGAACAACAGCCCAGAATAATTATTTCCGGAGCATCATCTTATCCCAGAAAAATTGATTTTTCTGAATTTGGGAGAATATCAAAAAAAGTCAGCGCTTATTATGTGGCGGATATTTCACATATCGCGGGGCTGGTTGTTGCCGGCGTTCATCCCTCTCCTTTTGCGGATGCGGATGTTGTTATGACAACTACGCACAAAACATTAAGAGGCCCTCGTAGCGCTGTTATTTTTTGCAAGAAAGATTTAGCGGACAGAATTGACAGGGCGGTTTTTCCGGGCTTACAAGGCGGTCCTCATAATCAGGAAATAGCGGCTAAGGCCCTGATGGCTTTTGAGGCCAACCATTCTTCTTTCAGAAATTATGGCAAGCAGATTATTAAAAATGCCAAGAAATTAGCGGAAGCATTAATGGCTCGCAATTTTACGCTTGTTACTGGCGGTACGGACAATCATATAATTCTGCTGGATTGTAAGGGTTTTGGTTCAGATGGCCATAAGTCCCAGAACTTGCTTGAGGAAGCGGGGATTATGACCAACCGCAACGCCCTCGTGGGAGACGCTTCGCCGTTTTATCCAACCGGTTTGCGTTTAGGCACGCCCGCTGTTACGACTCAAGGAATGAAAGAGGCGGAAATGGGGAAAATTGCCGATTGGTTTGAGAGAGTATTAATAAAAAAAGAAAAACCATCAAAAATAAAAAAGGAAATTGAGTTATTATGCAAAAAGTGGACGGCAGATTAATTGCCGGCAAAATAGTTGAGAGGTTGAGGGCGAGTCCTGTTCCTGATAAAATTCTGGCCGCTATTTTAGTGGGTAATGACAAAGCGTCTCAGTCCTTTTTAAAAATAAAAGAAAAGATTGCGGGTATTTTGAGCATTAGATTTGATATATATCAGTTGTCAGATTTGGTTTCTCAAGAAGATTTGGAAGAAAAAGTTAAGAAAATATCCGGCGATTTTAATATTGGCGGCGTAATTGTTCAGCTTCCTTTGCCAAAAAAATTTGACAGGGAAAAAGTATTGTCTAATATTGACGCGAAAAAAGATGTGGACGCTCTTACTGCCGGCGCGCTGGTTGAGCCACCGGTGGTTGGAGTGGTTAAGGAGGTGTTGGATTGGGCGGGCGTCAAAAATTTGAATAGTTTAAAAATTATTGTGGTGGGGAAGGGGAAGTTGGTTGGCCAGCCGGTTATCAAGTGGCTGGGGCGGGAAAATTTAAAATTTAAAATAGCGGACAGCAAGACAAAGAATCTGGCTAAGTTTTTATTAGGCGCGGATTTGATTATTACCGGCGTTGGACAAAAGGATTTAATTGACCCCGAATGGCTTAAAGAGGGAGCGGGGATTATAGATTTTGGTTTTCCGCCAGACCTTAAAAATCCCAATGACCAAATCCCAATGACCAAATTAGGTTTTTACACCCCTACTCCCGGCGGTACCGGCCCTATTTTGGTGGCAAAACTTTTTGAGAATTTTTATAAATTAAATAAAGAGAATTAACAACCACCCTCTTCCTCTCCTCAACCCCTGCCTACCGGCAGGCAGGTGTTACGGCTCATATAAAAGAAGGGGGGGTCCTGTCTGGTGTTTGTCTCGAAAGTACGTGGTTGATTTTCTCCAGCGAGAAAATCACCACTCGACTCTCAGCCTCGCTCACCAGCAGTCTTGTTAATAGAATATTATAACAAGACTGCTGGTACCATGCCCGCTCGGCTTCCGAGACGCCTTTCTCAACAAACACCAGCCACCCCCCAACTTATTCGCCTCCACGGCCTCGTCGAGAAAGAGGGTGGTTGTTTATATCTAAAACAAAAGACCTAATTATCAATAATTGATAATTGGTAATTGAAAATTGATTGTAAATTGGCAATTGATAATTGGTTATTGGGATTTGAGATTTTGGGATTTTGTTGGACATTGGTCATTGGGATTTGGGATTTTATTGAAAATTGATAATTGAAAATTGATTGTAAATTGAAAATTGGTAATTGATATTTTGTTTGTGAAGTGATGAAGGATGTAAGGTGGGGTTTGTTGGTGTGTTATAATAAAAGTGTGATTTTTAGAAAAACACTTTTTTTTGGATTGTTTGTTTTTTTAACGGGAATTTCTTTGGTTTTTGCCCAAGGTAATAACCAATTAACTAAAAGTCCCTTAAACCTCTGGTCTTCTTTATTATCTTTAGTATCAGAAATTTTTCGTCCACCCGTTTTTATTCCGCCTCCCGTTCCCCTTGTCTTTCCTCCCAATCCTAACAACCCCCCTCCCGCTGGTATGATGGATAAAAAGACGATTGAAACGATAATAGAGGGTTTTAAAAAACGCTTAAAAATGGAAGAAGATGAAAAAATAAAGAAAGTTGCAGAAAAAATGAGAATATCTGAAGAAGAAGCAAGGGTGGCAGTAAATCAATGTATTGAAAACTATAAAATTGAGAGAGAAAGATGTAGTTGTGTGGCGGGAGAAAATGAGAAGGAAGTGGCATTATTAGAAAAAATTTGCCTCAATTATGAAAAATATGGAGATATTAGGGCAAAAGATTGCAGAAATAATATACGATTATTATTTGAAGAAGCAAATGCCTGTTTTCTGGAGGCTAGTAAAGCAAGAAAAAAATGCTTGGGAGATTTAGGATATTACGATTAATTAATGGCTATTTGGCCCATGTTATAATAAAAGTGTGATTAAAAATAAATTAATAATAGTGTTGTTCGCTTTAGTGTTAGGGGGTGGTTCTTTGGTTTTGGCTTATAATCATACAAGGTTAATTAGTAAAAGTAATAGTAGATTTTCTAATTTGGACGGACTATATAGTCCGTATTCGGCGTATATGGCTCAAGTTCTTAATGCTGATCCTGAGAGCGAGGCATTTAGTAAATGTAAAGAGGACTTTAAAGTCGCAAAGAAGGCGTGTGAAAATCTTTATAAGAAGACAATTGATAAGAAAACAATTCAATGCAATGATACGAAAGAAAAAATAGAAAGTGGTAAGTACACTCCTGAATGGAAAAAAAAGGAATTAGAGAAATTAGCAAGATGTGAGAAAGAGTTGAGTCGATTAAAGAATTTAAACAGTAATTGCACTGCAAGGGCTGAAACAGCGTTTAATCAATGTATAGAAAAATATAGTAATATTATTGATGAGTTAGTAAATTGGATAATGTCTTTTTCAGACATTGATGAAAACCCGGAAGCTACAAAATGTGATGTGGCCCTTGTTAAAAGTTGTCCCGGGCTTAAGGGTAGTAAAAATATGAGTGAAGATGAATTACGGAAAGCTATTGAAAAATGCTCTCCTTATGCTCTGAGAACGTGGGAGGCATGTAACAGAAGTGCATGTTCACAGTGAGTTAAAACATTAGTTATAAACAACTTTATGATTAACGATTATTTAAATATGCTA
Source organism: uncultured Candidatus Saccharibacteria bacterium (assembly GCA_964363475.1). Lineage (GTDB taxonomy): Bacteria > Patescibacteriota > Minisyncoccia > UBA6257 > UBA11618 > CAZATK01. The sequence continues at coordinate 1,200 of CAYIII010000001.1, read as the reverse complement.
TAATAAAAATATGATTAAAAATAAATTAATACTATTATCTGTTTTAGCGTTAGGAGTCGGGTCGTTGGCTTTAGCTATGCATCCGCAAGAAATTGGCAAACCTTATTTTGGTCATGATGAGCCACCTACGTCAGGCACTCAAACTGGTTCCACGGGGGGGGGATGGACAGCGACGGATTGGTGTAATGCGCAACCAACAGTATTACAACGAGCAGCATGTCTTGAAGCTAATAAGACCGGTGAGCCGCCAGCTATTAAGTCTGGGGTTCTTGTAGGAACAGGAATCTTTGGGACTGTTGTGGGCGGAGGAACGACAAGAATACCTTCGGAATGCTTGAATCTACCACCTTTGGAATACAAATTGTGTGTATCGAGAAATGCTCCTAATACAGGTGACGAAGCGTGGATAATGGGAGCATCTTCGGGGGGAGGAGATGAGTCGCCTTCTCAACCGCAGCAATCACGAGCGTTAAATGTAGGAAATGGCTTAAATGGTTTATTAAAGCTTTTTGGAATTAAACCGCGACCCTCCCCTACTACTCAACCTTCTCTACGGGGAAAAGTTCCTACTGGTAATCCGCTTATAGGTTCCCCACTTTATCCATCAAGAGGTGGAGATACTGTTTGCGCAGAGATTTACTCTCCAGTTTGCGGCGTGGATGGAAAAACCTATTCGAATGATTGTTATGCGAGCCGCGCCGGCGTGAGAGTTCTATTTGGAGGCGAGTGCATAACGCCTGAGTCAGAAGGCCTATCAGTGTTCTCGGAATCACCACGACCAGTAAGAAAATGTCGTGTTAGAAAAGAAGCTGTTCTGTGTAACATCGGACCCTTTGACTGCACTGCCTATACTAATATCGCTGATCGTCCAGAATGTGCCACACGAACTACATGTTTAAGAGGGGAGTAAAATCCTGTCTCCATATATTGAGTCGTTAAAAATATGAACGAAAATAAATTAAATTATATACTCGGAGTTGGTTTGGTGGTTTTACTTGTCTTGGCCGTTTATTTGGGCGGAAGAATGAAGAATTTAGAAAGCTATTTGGCGGATATGGATAGTCGCGTGTCTGACTTAGAACTAATATCCATTAGTTTAATAGAGCCGTTGTTATTAGAAGAAGAAGCATTAAGTAATGAGGCGTTGCAGGGGAATTTATACAACGCTTTTGATGATTATTATTACTAAATTATAACTCG